>PBLM01000047.1 GCA_002721775.1 Rhodospirillaceae bacterium
CGCTGTCATTACTGGTGGCTGTAATGGGATTGGGGCTGCGGTTGTCAAAAAGCTCGTTCATTCTGGTGCAAGAGTCAGTATTTGGGACATGAATATTGAGGATTGTGAGCGAGAGATTGATGCGCTGTCTGCTGACATCTGTCAAAAGATTCAGACGGATGTCAGCAATTTTGACAGTGTCACAGCTGCTTTGACACAGACCAATTCTGTGTTTGGGACTGTAGATGTTCTCATCAACAGCGCTGGAATCGCCGGCCCCACATATTCACTTACTGATTATCCTATAGATCAATGGCGCAGAGTACAGGCTGTTAACCTTGATGGCACATTTCATTGTTGCAAAATTGTTGTGCCAGAAATGCTCACCTCCGGTTATGGCCGCATTGTGAATATAGCTTCTGTTGCCGGCAAAGAAGGCAACCCGAATGCATCTGCCTATTCAGCCTCAAAAGCAGGCGTTATTGCACTGACTAAATCACTTGGCAAAGAGCTTGCCGGCACAGATATTGCGGTGAATTGTGTGACCCCTGCAGCAGCACACACTCGAATTTTCAACCAGATATCACAAGAATTCATTGATTATATGTTATCAAAAATTCCACGCGGCCGATTTGTCACCGTTGATGAAATCGCTAATATGATCGCCTGGGTGGCATCGAAAGAGAATTCGTTTACCACAGGTGCGGCCTTTGATATCTCCGGCGGTCGCGCAACCTTTTGATAATTCATATTCAAGTGCGAGCCGCCTCAAACGCTGCCCACGCCTCTGCAAAAGCTTCAAAATCAAAGTCAGGCTTGCTAGCGGGAACCAAAACCAGCCTTTCCGTAGCAATCAATTTTTCAATTGCGTGCTGAAGTGACGGGATAACCAAAGACGGAATGACCAAAGCTCCGTGGCGATCTGCATGAACTAAATCACCTTCTTCAACTGCCAGTCCAAAAACAGAAACCGGCTTGCCGAACTCTCTTACATGAACGAAGGCATGGGAAGGTCCTATTGACCCAGCAATGACAGGAAAGCCATCAGGCAAGTCACCCAGATCACGTACCACACCATTCGTCACCACTCCTGAAACGCCAAAACCTTTATGGACAGTTGTATTTATTTCACCCCAAAACGCTCCTACACAATTAGGAAAATCACAATCTTCTATTACAGCGACGGATGGCCGCTGACCTTCAGCCATATATTTGTAATAGGCCATTCGCCGTTCTTTAACACTTTCTGCCGACTCCTCCGGAGCAGAAGTTGCAGCGATTTTGGCAGTAAGCGCATAACCTACCACAGACTTTTCCTCAGGAGCTGAAGCGACCATTGTCGCTTTTGTAAAATTATTAAATCCACGTTTGCCCTGTGCTGCTTCAATCGCATTACATACTGTTGGCGTGTCAACAGACCCCAGAACATTTAATAGTGTGTCTTGCATGTCTTCATCCTTCCATCAACTATCTGTTTATCATCGCCTGAAATGTTGGGTAAATCTGCCTGTTCAACACTCGCGACTTCAATAATAATCATGCATTCACTGAGACCATCTTCCTAGGTGTGGGCAGGCAACCCTCGAGAGATAAGCCGACCATCCTTTTCCTCAATTGCCGTGCTGGCTGGACCGGCATATTCGGCGAGCCTATCCGGCTATGGTGACCCAAGATATGAAGAAAGGATAAAATATTTTACCTATGGCTGTTTTGCTCCCTTATTAGGTATATCTGTGACGCATTTACCACCATAATCAGCCCTCTTTTCAACAGGCTTCATCTAACCCAGAAGAGTCTATTAAATCAATAACCCTTTGAAAGTAAAATTGGCTAATATTCCAGCTATGTCCTTAAAATAAGGTCAGCTGCCTTTTCTGCAATCATCATTGTTGGGGCATTCGTATTCCCGGAGGTAATAGATGGCATCACTGATGCATCTGCAACCCGAAGCCTATCTGCGCCTCTTACACGTAAATCAGGTGTAACAACATGATTATTTTGTTCCTTTGGTCCCATCCTGCAAGTTGATACAGGATGATAAACTGTATTACCTGTCTCTTTCACAAAGGCCAGTAATTCGTCATCACTCATACAATCCGCACCAGGCCTAGCCTCTGTCCGAACAATGGATTTCATTGGCTCAGTTTCCATAATTTTGCGCGCGATTCTTATTCCCTCTAACAAAATTTGCTGGTCAATTTCCGCTGATAAATATCGTGGGTTTATTTCAGGAGAAAGTTTTGGATCTGCGCTCTGAATATGGCTATATCCGCGACTGTGAGGTCGAAGTTGGCACGGTCCAATTGATAAAGCTGGAAAGGAGTCAAAAACACGTTTAGCTGGATTTGAGAAGCTTGCATGTGCTACGTGGAATTGAATATCAGGGCAATTATCATCTGCAAAACGGCTAGCCACAAATCCGCCTACAATACCTGCGGGCATTGTCATGGCCCCTCTTCTGCTGCTAGCAAACCGTAAAATTTCTTTTATCAATCCAAGTCCTGAGAGGGATGTATTGAGACTGTCACCTGTTAACAATTCGAAGGTCAGGCGGGTGAGAAAATGGTCTGCTAGATGTTCGCCAACGCTTGGCAAATTTATTCTTGGTGTTATTCCCATTGACTTCAGTCGGGTCGCATCACCAATACCCGACAATTCAAGTATCTGTGGCGAGCCGAATGCCCCTGCACATAAAATCACTTCCCGGTTCGCCTGGATAATCTGTTTCTCGCCGCCAATTTCAATCTCCACACCTGTCACAATCTGCGTGTCATCAGCAAAGCATAAGTCCAATACGTGCGCTGAAGACAGCTGTGTTAAGTTCTGTCGCTTCTTTAAAATAGGCGCAATGAATGCTTGATAACTTGAATGTCTCAAACCATTTTTCTGCGCGAGCTGAAAGTAATTAAATCCGTCCTGACGGTGGCCATTATAATCCGCATATGGCCTATATCCGCATCGTCCGGCCGCCTCTATCACTTGATCTAAAACGCTGTAGGTCGTTCGTGGCGGGCTGATATGAAGTTCCCCTGACTTTCCATGAAAACCCTCATCATGCCGAAACTGGCCAAAATGGGTCTGTACTGATTTCTTGAAATAAGGCAGCACCTCCGTGTAAGACCAACCTCTATTTCCTGACTGAGCCCAGCCATCATAGTCCTGTGCTTGGCCACGCACATACAACATTCCGTTTATCGCCGAGGTGCCGCCAAGGACTTTACCTCTGGGCATATTCATGATGCGATTATTTAGTTTTTCCTGCTCACAAGTAGCCAGCATCCAGTTCAAGGATGGATTAGTCATGAGATTTATAAAGCCTGCAGGAATATAAATTAATGGATGGTTATCTGCTTTGCCGGCCTCTATCAAAAGAACAGAATTTCGCGGATTTTCACTTAGCCTGTTTGCCAAAACACACCCTGCTGTGCCTGCTCCTATAATAATGAAATCTGCAACTGTCATTATTGTCCTGCCATGCCCATTTTCATTGTTTGAGACTAGTTCTATCATAACTTCATCTCAAATCATTTCCTGCAATTATTTAGGGCTGCTTAAAGCAGCTTAAAAGCATCTGATGAGGTTAGGTTTTGTTTTTTCCGGTTATAAGCAGATAAAACTATAGGCAGTTAAATTAAAGCAAATCATGTTATCGAATTACCCAATTTTGGTATCAGTTAGATGCGCAATAAAGCGCCAATTTTGCAAAACCAAGAGATTTACGTTATATTTTGAAAGATCCGGTGAAATTGGTGCACTTGGCCTAATGGAATGCATGGATGAGAAATTCTAGACTAGCGCTAGCATTTAATGGAGTGATTATGGTGCTTTTGGGCATCGTATTCTGGTTTTTTCCAGAACTATTTACTGTAGCTATGTTTCCTAGCATTTCAGAAAATGAACAGGCAATTAATGTAGGTATAGCCCTTAGAAAAAATATGGGGGTCGGTTGTATCTTTATTGGTATGTTGCTTTTCTGGTGTCAAACAAGTTCTAAAACGACTGCACAACGTCTTTTATTTTGCAGTTCATTTGGTTTCGGTTTGATGGTTGCTGGTCTTTTAGAAGTAAGGTTAACCGGTCAGGCTAATGTTCCTCTTCCGATAATTTTACTGTTTGCATGTATGTCCATCTACTCTCTTTTTGTTGCAACAAGACGCTATCAAGAATAAGGGAGTATAAATCCCAATAACTTCACAAACAGCCGCTAATTAGATGTTTCGCGGGTGTAATGAAAAATCATTTTTTAACACCAGGAAATATTCTGCTCAAAATTTCTAAAAACCCAGCTCATTTTAACAATTTAGGATTTTTTGGCGTAACCATCACAATAACAAATTAGTTTTCACGGGCATTAGATGAAAAAAAATTCTGTAAAAATCTTTTTAGTGGGGAAGATTTTATTTTCTTCTCTAGCTTTCTGTTCTTCAGCCTTGGGCGCTAACATAAGCATTGCTGATGCCACTACTCCAAATGAGGAGCCAGTAGAACAAACCGTTGTAGTTTTTATGTCTTCTGCTCAATCCTTTTCTGTAGAAGTTGATTATGAGACTGCTGATGGAACAGCTACAAGCAATGAAGATTACACGCCGAGTACAGGCAAATTAACCTTTAAGCCCGGCGAAACGGTTAAAGCCATTAGCATACCAATTCTTCATGATGATACATCAGAAGGAAAAGAGACGATTATCATAAACCTGAAAAATGCATCATATGGCACGCTGAGGGACAGCCAAGCATACGTCTACATAACTGATGATGATGGTTGATACTTTTCCTTTTAATAAATGCTAGAAAGGTGCGATTTTACTGTATCAAATCAGCCATGAAATCTGACCTTATTTGAAAATTAAAGCTGTTTAAAAGTGAGCTAAAATCCTGAAAGTAAAGATCTAAGGTTTTGTGACGTTAAAAATGTGAAGAATTGGGCAGATGGATCTTTAAAATAATGATTAATTCCATTCTAAAATGTTTAAAAACTTTAATTTTCTTTGCTGCTCTCACATTGCTAGCGCCAAAGGCTTTTGCTTTTGACATTGATATTTCTGATTCAGCAACGCCTGACGAGAGTGCAGTTAACCAGACCGTGGCCGTGTTTTTATCATCTGCGCAATCCGGCGCGGTTACGGTCAACTATGCGACTGCTAATGGAACAGCGACTGCTGGCGCAGATTACACAGCAAGAAGTGGAACGCTCACTTTTGCTGCAGGAGAAACTGTTAAGGCGATAAGCATTCCTATCCTTGCTGACACATTGGATGAAGATGCTGAAACCATCTTAGTCAATATTTCTTCTGCCTCTAGCGGCACAATTGTGGACACCCAAGCGGTTGTTACGATCGTTGATGATGACAATCCACCAACCATAAGCATAGGTGATGCAACAGCTGCAAATGAAAATGCAGCCTCTACAAATCTTGTTGTCAGCCTTAGCACAGCCTCTTCAAAAACGATCACAGTAGATTTCGCTACCGCTAACAGCACTGCAACTTCTGGAGCAGACTACACAGCTGGAACCGGGACTATCACAATTGCTGCAGGCGCTACTACAGCAAACATTTCTGTTGCAGTTTTGGCTGACTCTTTAGATGAGGATAACGAAGTTGTCCACGTGGATCTCTCAAACCCCACAAATGCAACCATTGCCGATGCCCAAGGCGCTCTCACAATAACGGATGATGACGCTACACCTAGCCTTTCAATTGCTAATGGAACATCAACTGACGAAGCTAGTGTAACTTTAGTTGTGACCCTTAGTGCAGCATCAGGCCGCTCAGTGACCGTTAATGCTGCTGCATCAAATGGCACAGCTACGCAAGGTAGCGATTTTAACGCTTTTTCTTCGACAGTAACTTTTGCTTCAGGAGAGACCACAAAAAATGTGGTGATACCCTTGACAAACGATACCTCTGATGAGGTGAATGAAACTTTTACAGTTACATTGTCATCCGCAAATAATGCAACAATTAGCAGCGCAACTGCAACAGCCACCATCACTGATGATGATGCTCCACCAAGTGTTTCTATTCAAAATGTTTCAGTGGCCGAAAATGCGGGAACAGCGTCCATAAATGTTACGCTGAGTGCTGCATCCTCCAAAACAGTTACGGTGAATTATGCTTCGTCTGCCGGCACAGCATGTCATTGCACTTCTGATTTTAATGCTATCAGTTCAACTACACTTACTTTTACCCCAGGTCAAACAACAAAAACAGTCTCAGCGACTATTACCGATGACTCCCTCGATGAAATTGACGAGAATTTTACAATTACTTTATCAAGTCCTTCCAATGCGACTCTTGGGACTGCAACCGGCACTGTGACAATTACAGATAATGACCCTGCCCCATCAATTTCCATTAATGATGTTTCAACATCAAATGAAAATGCGGCATCAACAAATCTCGTGGCTTCACTATCTGCTGCTTCTGGAAAAGCAATCACTGTAGATTTTGCGACATCAAATGGAACTGCAACCGCAGGGTCAGATTACACAGCAAGCTCTGGAACACTCACATTTGCAGCTGGGACCACAACTAAAAATGTTCCTATTGCAGTTTTAGCAGACGCTTTTGATGAACCGAATGAGACAGTTACAGTAACTCTTTCTAATCCAAATAATGTTACTCTAAATGATGCAACGGGCATTCTGACTATCACTGATGATGATAATGCGCCAACCCTATCAATAGCAGATAAAACTATTCCGGATGAAACTGCCGTTGCTAGCAACATAGTCGTTACTTTAGCATCTCCCTCTCAACAAACAATAACTGTTGATTACGCAACTTCAAATGGAACAGCCACTGCTGCAAATGACTATGTTGCAGCAAATGGCACGCTCACTTTTGCACCCGGCACAACAACAAAAAATATCCCAGTTACTATGGTTCAGGACACCATTGACGAAGTTAATGAAACATTCACTGTCACCTTATCTAATGCCTCAAATTCAACAATTTCTGATTCGTCCGCGACCATAACGATTACTGATGATGACCCAACACCATCGCTGGCAGTCAATGGTGCAAACATAGCAGAGGCTGCCACCAACCTCAATTTCACTGTTACCCTAAGTGGTCAATCCTCCCAGACTGTTACAGCCAACTATGCAACATCTAATGGGAGTGCGACAGCAGGCGCAGATTACACAGCAAAAACCGGTACGGTAACGTTTGCCGCAGGAGTAACCAGTCAGATCGTTTCGGTTGGCATACTTGCTGACAACAAAGATGAATATAATGAGACATTCTCTGTTACGTTAACCAGCCCCTCGAATGCGACTCTAGGAACACCCGTAGGCACGATGTTAATCAATGACGATGATGCACTGCCATCAATTTCAGTTTCTGATGCTTCCTCAACAAATGAGAATGCCGCGAATACAAATCTTGTGGCAAGTCTATCTGCAGCGTCAGGCAAAATTGTTACCGTTGATTATGCCACATCTAACGGAACCGCAACTGCAGGAACAGATTATACTGCTAGCTCTGGAACTCTTACTTTTGCGCCTGGTGTGACCTCTCAGAATATACCAGTTGCAGTTCTTGCTGATGCGGTTGACGAAGTGAACGAGACTGTCACAGTAACACTTAGCAACCCTTCTGAAGTAACATTAAATGACTCTACCGGAGTTTTGACTATCACGGACGATGACTCTGCTCCCACTTTGTCTATTGCTAATTTAACCACACCAAATGAGACGGCAGCGGCTCGTCTTGTAACAGTCTCATTAAGTGCAGCTTCTAGCCAAACTGTTACCGTTGATTTCGCTACAGCTAATGGAACTGCAACTGCAGTAAATGATTATGTTGCTGCCACAGGTACATTAACCTTCAGCCCAGGCGATACATCCAAGACAATTCCTATTACGATTGTTCAAGATACTTTAGATGAAGTAAACGAGACCTTCACAGTGGGTCTCAGTAATCCAAGTAATGCAACTATTGCCTCTGCCACAGGCACTGTAACCATTACAGATGATGAGGGAACACCCACACTCACAATAGCAAATGTTACTACTGCTAATGAAAATGCAGCAAATCTCACTGCCACGGTCACCCTTAGTGGAGTTTCCTCACAAACCGTAACTGTTGCTTATGCAACAGCAAATGGTACAGCTAATGCAGCAGCAGATTACACCGCAACTACAGGCACACTTACTTTTAATCCAACAGAAACTTCGAAGACTATACAGATCCCAATTTTAGCCGACACGATTGATGAAGCAAATGAGACTTTCACGGTTGCTTTATCTTCACCAACTAACGCGACGGTTAGCTCATCATCAGGCACAGCTACTATGACCATTACCGATGATGATGCGGCTCCTTCAATTTCTATAAATGATGTCGCAACAACAAATGAGTCCGCCGGCAGTACCAACCTTGTTGCAACATTATCAACTGCTTCTGCAAAAACTATTACAGTGGATTATGCAACATCTGACGGAACTGCAACTGCGAGTTCTGATTACACAGCCGCTACAGGCACCATTACCTTTGCTCCCGGCGCAACCTCTCAAAATGTTGCAGTTGCAGTACTTGCAGACCCAACAGACGAGGCCAATGAGACAGTCACAGTAACCTTGAGTAACCCAAGTAATGTTACGCTAAATGATGCGACAGGCGTTCTCACAATAACTGACGATGATGGCGCACCAACTTTATCAATTGCAGACCTATCTACACCAGATGAAACTGCGGTGCCTCGCTCAATGACAGTAACACTAAGTTCTGCATCAGCAAAAACAGTTACAGTCAACTACGCAACCGCTAACGCAACAGCAACAGCTGCAAACGATTATATCTCAACCTCTGGAACTGTGACGTTCAATCCTGGCATTACCAGCAGAACTGTTGCGGTAACGATTGTGCAAGACACAATTGATGAAGCTCATGAAACCTTCAATGTTGTTTTGTCAAGCCCAACCAATGCATCTATTGCTGATGCGACGGGTGTTATGACTATTACGGACGATGATACGACACCAAGTTTATCCATAGCTGATGCGTCTACTTCGGACGAAACAGCTGCAAACCTAACCGCAACTGTAACTCTCAGTGGTCCATCATCAAGCACAGTGACAGTCAACTATGCTACATCAAATGGAACCGCGACCGCTGGGGCTGATTATACAGCGACTAGTGGGACTTTGACGTTTATTCCTGGTGATACATCTGAAACATTCAACATTCCAATTCTTGCTGATACTGTTGACGAAGTTAATGAGGTGTTTTCTGTTACTTTATCCTCACCCTCTAATGCTGTCATTAATGACGTTCTAGGCCAATTTACCATTGTTGATGATGACGCAGTCCCGTCCGTTTCACTTGCAGATGCTTCATCTACAAATGAAAATGCTGGCTCCACAAATCTTGTTGCCTCACTCTCTGCAGCCTCACAAAAAACAATCACCGTTGATTATGCTACATCAAATGGAACTGCGACTGCCGGAGCAGATTATACCGCTGGAACAGGAACCATTACATTTGCCGCTGGGGTAACAACTCGGAATATACCAGTCGCTGTTCTTGCCGATACAAAGGACGAGGTAAATGAGACAGTCACAGTGACCCTCAGCAATCCTTCGGAGGTAACTTTAAATGATGCCGTGGGTATATTGACAATCACTGATGATGACAATGAGCCAAGCATTTCTATAGCAGATATGACAACTCCAAATGAGACTGCTGTAAGCAGACTTGTAACTTTAAGTCTAAATGCACCATCCGAAAAAACTATTACCGTTGATTATGCTACGTCAAATGGAACTGCAGTAGCTACAAATGATTATGTCTCAAAATCAGGTACTATAAGCTTTGCGCCAAATGAAGTCTCAAAGACGATTTCAATAGCAATCGTGCAAGACACTATCGATGAGTTAGATGAAACCTTTACTATCGGCTTGAGCAATCCTACTAATGCCGCCATATCAGACAACTCCGCCACAGTGACTATGACGGATGATGAGGGAACACCAACCCTCTCAATTGCAAATGTAACAACTTCAAATGAAAACCCAGCAAATCTTACTGCAACTGTTACATTAAGTGCTGTTTCCTCTCAAACAGTGACAGTGGATTATGCAACTGCAAATGGCACAGCTAATGCAACAGCTGATTATACTGCCGCGACCGGAACGCTTACCTTCAACCCTGGCGATACAACCAAGACATTGAATGTTGCCATTCTTGCCGATACCGTTGACGAGGAAAACGAAACATTCACAGTTGCGCTGTCTTCGCCAACAAACGCAGCTGTAAGCACATCTTCCGGCACTGCAACGATGACAATTACTGATGATGATGCAGCACCGACCATTTCTATCAATGATGTTACTTCTGCAGAAACTGCTGGCGTCAAAAACTTAGTGGCTACTATTTCGACAGCCTCACAGAGAGTCATTAGTGTCAATTACGCCACATCAAATCTCACAGCAACAGCTGGGGCTGATTATACAGCTGGAACCGGAACGATCACATTCTCTCCNGGTGATANAACAAAGAATGTNCCTGTAGCTGTACTTGGTGACGTAATTGANGAACAAGACGAAACANTCAAAGTCACTCTNANCAATCCANNAAATGTAACCCTGAATGANTCAGAAGGCATACTTACCATTACNGATAACGATAATGCGCCAACAATTTCTATTGCTGACACAACCATTCCAAATGAAAATGCTGTTGTCCGAACAACTACCGTAAGTCTGAGCGCAGCATCTGAAAAGACTGTCACAGTACAATACGCCACTGCCAATGGAACTGCGACAGCTACAAATGATTACATATCAGCAACTGGCACTTTGAGTTTTGCCGCAGGCGATACGTCGAAGACAGTGCCTGTTACAATTGTTCAAGACACTTTGGACGAACTCAATGAGACCTTCTCAGTTGTGCTAAGCAACCCCTCTAATGCAACAATCTCTGATGCAACAGGCATAATGACGATTACGGATGACGAAGGCACTCCTACTTTATCAGTTGCACACGTAACAACATCGAATGAAAATGCAACNAATNTAGTTGCCACTGTCACGCTAAGTGGAGTCTCATCGCAAACAGTAACTGTGAACTATGCAACAGCTAATGGCACGGCAACCGCAGGTTCTGACTACACNTCAACCTCTGGAACTCTTACATTCAGCGCAGGTGATACNACCAAAACTGTAAATGTACCTATCTTGGCAGATACTGTTGACGAGGCGAATGAGACATTTACCTTTACGCTCTCATCTGCTTTGAATGCAACTATTAGCANTTCATCGGGCATAGGAACAATGACTATTACCGACGATGATGCGTCACCAACCATTTCAATCAATGACGTTACGTCTGCTGAAACTGCTGGCACTGTAAATCTAGTGGCAACACTCTCGGCTGCATCTGGTAAAACAATTACGGTCAATTATGCAACGTCAAACGGCACAGCAACAGCCGGCTCTGATTATACTGCCGGTTCTGGGACCATCACATTTTCTCCTGGAACTACAACTCAAAATGTACCAGTTGCAATCATATCAGATGCAACTGATGAGCCTAGTGAGACGGTAAACTTAACTTTGTCAAACCCGGTAAATGTCACACTTAACGATCCAAATGGTGTATTGACCATAACCGATAATGATACAGCAACCGCAATCTCAATTGATAATTTTATAACCACTAATGAAGCAGCCTTAACCCATGCTGTAACGGTCAGATTGTCTGCAGCTTCTGGACACACAGTCACAGTGAATTATGCAACTGCTAATGGTACCGCAACATTTAATAGTGATTATAACACAGCATCAGGAACAGTATCCTTCGCGCCTGGTCAAGTAACAAAAACAATTAATGTGAATGTTCTTGCAGATAGCTTAAACGAGGGGAATGAGGTCTTTTTTATTAACTTAAGTGGAGCCACAAACGCATCAATTTCAGACAATCAAGCCACTGTTACGATTACTGATGATGATGGGGCGCCGGCAATTAGCGTTGCAGATGCTTCAACTTCGAATGAGAACGCTGCAGCTATCACAACGACAGTCACAATGAGTGGAGCGTCTGCTTCAACAATAACCTTGAACTGGAGCACCTCAAATGGCACGGCTACAGCCGGAAGTGATTTTACTACAGCTGGGGGCGTCATAATTTTCAATCCAGGAGAAACTTCAAAAACTGTATCTGTTAATGTGCTAGCAGATAATCTTCCAGAAGGCACAGAGACATTCAATATCGGACTATCAAACGTAAGTAGCGGAGCGACCATCGCCGACGCAACAGGCGTTATTACAATCACAGATGATGANGGCAACCCAACGCTTTCTATCAGCCCAGCAACGGTTTCTGAGAGCATTTCTGCTGTAAGTGTGGATGTTTCGTTGAGCTTCCTTACACCTCTGACTGTTACTGTCCAGTATGCAACAAGCAATGGAACTGCTATNGCTGGNAGTGACTATGCAAACACCAGCGGGACATTAACATTTGCAGCTAATCAGCTTACGCAGTCTATATCTGTTCCTGTAGTAAATGATCTGGTTTTTGAAAATAGCAAAGCGTTTAATATAACATTATCAAACCCAACAAATGCAACNATCGCAACAGCAACGGCTTCAATCTCAATAACAGATGATGACCAACTTTTGACTCAGACAGATCAAAAGGAAATTTCTGATGCAATATTATTTGGCAAAAATAGTGCGCTAAGATTAGAGACAGCATTTTTTGACCGCATTATGTCAAGAAATTCAACTTTGTTATCTAGCACAAGTCGACCGCAGACGGGACCTGTTATGACCTTCCAAAATGTAGAAGTGGACTGGTCTGACAATAACGAGTTCCTGAAAGGGTCAATGTCATTTGACAACGTGAATGCAAAAGGGACCAGAAATACCTCCTGGGAGACATCAATAAGTCACTCTAAAAACGATAAGGGAGTTAAAAATACATTCATGTCCACAGCATTCAACTTTAGCACAAGACCATCAGCTTCAACCATGTACGGACTAATACTAGGTGCGGGCTTCTCCGACACCACTATGACCGGCACGAGCACAGGAACCAACACAGGCCGCTCAGTTTCCGCTGGTGTCTACGCCGCTTACGATTTGGCAGACTCACTGGTGCTAGATTTCATGGCGTCAAAAACATATGAGTATAATTCTNTAGATACAAATGTGGATGGCACTCAAGTAACAGGCGATTATGATAGAAATTCGACAGCCTATTCTTTAGGATTAGAAGGAAAAATAAGATTTAGCTCAAGTGTGCTGAGCCCTAAATTCAAATATACAACCGGNAAATCCGTCTTTGACACNGGCACCTTTGATNTTCGCAGTAGCAGCTTATCGTCAAAGCAACAGATAGATTTTGGTTCAGATGAATATTTNAGANTTTCCTTCTCGCCAGAATTTGGAACTGTGCTTGGAGACCCAATCAATCTATTGAGACCTTATGGCTTCAACTNCATNACATTNAAGCCNAAAGTCTTCTGTGAAAAATATGATTACGAAGCCTCAAGAAAATGCGGNGAAGGCCTTGGACTTACCCTCAGCAATCATCACNCNACTTACAATTTTGATCAGGATTTAAGTTTTGATTANGATAAAATTGGCGGGGCTGAAACATACTCGCTACTTTATAAGAGACTCTATTAAAAGTTCTTGGGTTTGAAAAATTGGCATATTTAGTTTGTTGAAAGAATGAAAGTCAGTATGCCATNATAAATTTTTAAACAAATGGAAAANCCAGAAATCGTGTGCTCTATTAAGACAGGTCACTGCGCTGTCGCAAAGGTTCATGGTTTACATGGCGAAATAAGATGAAGTTTCTAATATTAGGCCGGAACAACTTACAAATGTTGGCTTGGTGTTAANACCTAAACCACCATAACTTTTCAAAAAAACATCTTATATTTCATTGAGAATTTAATTGCTCTTGTCCTAGAAGTGCAGAACGTAATTCTGGCTCGGAAGTTTCTCTCCCGAGCCAAATGCTAATGAATGATTTAGCAAAGGGCTCATCATTTATTGTCACTGGAGCCTTACCCTCATAGTAGAAAGTAATCTGACCTCCAGGCGTCCATTCAACAGCAGCTTTTGTCCCACTCTGTGCAGCATTGATCACCTTCTCTAAATACCTTTGCCATGCATTAATATCTTTCTCTGCNACACCTTTTTGACTCCGCATCTCCTTGAGAGAAGCTTCAATAACTCTATCTTTTTTCATTTCACGCTTGTAATCAAATTCCAATATAAATCTGTTCNGCCAAGAAAAAGAGTTCGTTTCTGAAAAAAGCTTTAAATCATATAGCTTCCAGACAAATACCTTTAGCGTTCCCTCACCTATAAGTGCAAATGATTGAACATTCTTTTGCCACGTACCCGAGGCGACTGCAAACACAGAAGTAAAAATGTACAAACAGATTATAAATGCTTGAATTACTGATTTCATTACTTTATTCCTGTCTTGAAGTCTATTTTACCACTTGTAGAGCATCTGCAAAANGGGTTTTTGTTCACTGTGTTGACTCCCTAAATATTACATGATTCCATGATTGCCTTTATCACTAAAACAGTGAGGTGAAATTATGCTTATAGATGTTCGCACATATCGATGCCGGCCGGGTACTATCAATGCTCACTTAGCTTTATATGAAAAGCATGGCAAGGAGCCACAGTTTCGTTGCTTAGGTAGCCCATTGGCATATTTAAAGGGAGAGACAGGTGACCCAAATGAATATGTGCACATTTGGGTTTATGAAAATGCGGGGGACCGAGAAACTAAAAGAACTAAACTATATGCTGATGAAAAATGGCTAGCATATCTCAAAAAAAGTGCTGATTTAGGAGCCATTGAAAGTCAAATTAACAAGCTTATGGTTCCCACGCAGTTCTGTCCTTTGGGAAGCAAAGCATAGTGCCGAAGGAAAGTTCGTTTGTTTGAAGAGAAATATCACTATCAGAGGGTGAAATGTAACAGATGCCAGTCTAATGCATCTGCTTATAGGACCGTGTATAATAATAAATGCACTAGCTGGCAGGTAAGTTGCTTTAAATGCGGGCACGTTGTCACCTCTACGCCGACTGGTGAGGAAATATCTCAAATGAGACACAAATGCTTTGTGAGATATGTTTTAGGGTAATACAGTTTGCGTTAACTACCTCATTCTAAGAAGTTATGAAAAGTATGAAATGATGCGACTGCTCAAATCTGTTGCACAATATTTCTTCTGATTCAAACTTTTTCAAAGAATCTAAAAAACACAGCAAATTAAAACCCTCCTTGCACCTTTTTTGAAGAAAAGAGCAATAAAAAAATAGACTTAAAGCACAATTATTTTGCACTTTATGTGGCCTCATGCTCAAATTCTAGTTAACGCAGAGCCAAAAATGGTTTTTCAAAAGCCAAATTCTTTTTATTTGAATTTAGTCAAATAAAAATAGAGGAATAAAATATTATGCCTATGAAGTTCAAAGTGCATGGTGTACGAGGCTCAGTTTCTAATTCTTCACCAGAATTCGATAGATATGGCGGAAATACATCATGCTATGAAATAGAAATCGATGACTGTCAAATCGTAATTGATACCGGAACTGGTTTTCACAACGTTGAACTAATGCGCAAAAAAAAAGACACTGTGATAATTTACACNCACTTTCANCATGACCACATACAAGGNCTNTCTTTTAATANNTACCTATATGATAATTTCAGNCCCATTCTGATTTCATCTGCGCTNTGCAACGCAAATNCTCTTAAAGANATTTTAGAGACATATTATTCAGGACATTATTTTCCAATCGACTTATTTGAACAGCTAGAACATTTAAAAATAGTCGAATTCGATGAGATAAATAAGCTACTTAATGGAAAAATTAGGCTGGCTTCCACGAACTTGAGACATCCAGGTGGAGCGTGCGGATATCGTTTTGAAAAAAATGGAGCATTCAATTGTNACNCTGTTNGATAACGAATATCACGACNATCAAAAACAAGATTTAATTGAATTTTGCGAAGGNGCANACNTAGTCGTNTGGGATGGAATGTTTACAGAAGAGGAATTACNTTCNAANCAAGGTTGGGGNCACTCNTCAATTGAAAGAGCNCANGAGTTTGCAAGTCTATCNTCGTTNAAGAGAATNCTAATTACACANCATTCTCCNGATNGAACNGATGNNGANCTTGATNANATTGGCAAAACNCTNNANTCAAATATTGANTTTGCTTATGAAAACCAAGTTNTCAGCTTTTAANNNANNATTTTGTNTTTCNANTAAGGAGATTTTCTTAGTCNCAAGAGATTAATTATGNAAACTGAANTTAGTGAAACAAAAAACTCTGAANTATTNGANNTAANNGCAACCATAGTCGCTTTAAGAGANCAAATGGANCTCCTATCGCATGANANANATGCNGCNNTTCAAAANGCNGTNCAAAAATCTGCAGANGANATACAACAACTCAAAAATACAGCATCTAGCTTAAGAAATGAACTTGAAAATCTCCGCTTCGAAAAAGATGCTGCTGTTCAAAAAGCAGTGCAAAAATCTGCAGACGAAATACAACAACTTAAAAATACAGCATCTAGCTTAAGAAATGAACTTGAAGATCTCCGCTTTGAAAAAGATGCTGCTGTTCAAAAAGAAATGCAAAAA
>PBLM01000048.1 GCA_002721775.1 Rhodospirillaceae bacterium
AAGATTGGTGGGGACACCCGGACTTGAACCGGGAATGCCTATTAAGCCGACAGATTTTAAGTCTGTTGTGTTTACCAATTTCACCATGCCCCCATGGAGTGTTCTGTCAAACGCACAAAAACTTATTTGCGTTTCTTATCCGATGCGGTGCGCCTCGTCAAATCGTTTGTCCTAGCCTTTGTTCTCATTATGTCCGAACAACAAATCAAACCTCCGAAGAAAGGCCTTTGCTGCTTTTTCTGGAGGCAATGGGATAAGTTTGTAATCTGCTGGCGTTCCTTTGGGCTTGGAGAATAACTTTCTGGCTTCAGCCTCGGTAAAGCCGGCAATCTGCGTCGCTTCGATAAAGGCTGCCATCCGGTCTGCCCTCTTGATTGAGTGGACAATGCCAGTTGGTAGTTCGGAAGGCAGGCCAAAGCGAATATGCACTGCTTCCTGCAGGCGGGCCTCTATCTGACGGTAACGGGGGCCAAGCGCTGCCTTGAACGGAGTGATCATATCCCCAATCACGTATTCAGGTGCGTCATGGATCAGTCCGGCTAGTCGCCATTTCTGGGCTAGCTGAGGGGCATTGCGGGACAAAATCTTTTCTACCAGAAGCGAATGCTGGGCCACAGACAGGCCATAAGTTCCCTTCGTTTGACCATTCCAGCGGGTTACCCTAGCCAGCCCATGGGCGACATCCTCTATTTCTATATCAAGCGGGCTGGGGCTGAGTATATCTAGGCGCCGGCCAGACAGCATACGCTGCCAGGCACGGGTGGTTGGGATGAAACTTGTTGGTCTTGCTGACATAGGTTCAAAGAACGTGAAGGGAAAATTTGAAAGAGGCCTGATAATGGCAAATTGCTCAGGACGGGTAAAGAGAGAAGGACAAAGACTTGGCGGCAACACAAAAACAGGGTATCACGGGTCTGCAATTAGTTGTTAGATAACACTCCATCATTCTGAAACAGGTTGTGGACGTGGATTTTTTTGAAACACGTGAAAAATACAGACGCCGTGAAGTGCATATTTATATGCGTTGGCTTAGTCGTATTTTTTTCCTTGGGCTGGCGTTATGGCTGGGCTGGCAATGGGGTTCGCTTGAACAGAGACAACTTCAGGCCGATGCTGACCTGGCACTTTATGAACGCGAACAGCAGATTGAAGAGCTGAGCGGAGAGGTACAGGGGCTTGAACACGATTTGCGCCAACTGCAGGCGACGCGCGAAGCCAATGCACTGACGGATCAGGCCGCAGATAGAAAATTAACCCGTTTGGTGCGCGGCCAAATTGCAAGAGGCACACGTATTGAACAGATTTATCAGATGCTGCAGGGGCTGGGTAAACCGGTGAATTGCCGTTCGCTTTCCAGACATTCTGTGGCAGTGGCCACAGAGCTCTACAGTGGGGTGGAATCAAATATTTCCCTGTTTGACGGTGGACTTGGCCTTCATATCGAAGGTCAGCCCCAGGCTCAGGGATCAAAAAACGAACCCTGGTTTGACCCAAAACGCGAAATTGCTGCCCGCTTTATTTACTTAGGATCACAAAAAGTTGAGAAGGGCATCTTGCCGCTGCGCACCGTTTTGCCAGCAGAAGACTGGGTGCTGGTAGTGGATATCCAACCATCCGATTTGCGCGGATATGTTGTGGTTGAGGTGCAGAACTGCGCAATTCGTTAAAGGTGATGCTTTACGGGGTCATCTCAAAAACATCATAGATAGCTGCATAATCCTTATAGCCAAGCCGGGCAACCGGCTGGTATAAGCTGACATCTATTCGGCCATTTTTGATCACAGCATCATCAATATGGATGCCGACAATTGTTCCCATCACCATTACTGAATGCTGGCCGTGGCCATTATTTGGGAGCGTGATGTGATCATAATATTTACACTCCAGATGCGCTGGTGCGCCGGCAACAAGTGGCACCGAAATTTTTTCACCAGATTTTTTGGTGAGGCCAGCCAAGTCAAATTCATCGGTGCCACTTGTCACATTCCGGCTGGTTCTGACCATCTGTTCAGCCTGAGCCATGCCCACGATATTCACACCGAACTCACCTGTTTCTAAAATGTTCGCTAAGCTGTCTTTCTGACCGCCTTTATTTTCCTCACGTATATCCGGAGCAGAAATAAACATCACCATTGGCGGCAATTCAGCTATTGCATTGAAAAAGCTGTAAGGCGAAAGATTGGTAATCTTGTTTGCGGATTGACTCGAAATCCAGCCAACAGGCCGGGGCGAGACAAGGGCTTTTAAGGGTGAATAGGTAAGACCATGCTCTTTATGTGTGCCAGGAAGAAAAAACATCTAAAAACCTGTTGGTTGAGATATGACGCTACCTGATCTGCAGACCGTCAGGTCTCGTAAACTTAACAAAGCAGTAGAAGACAGACAAGCCTGACAAATGCTTGTTCTAAACTATGATGCCACATCTTTGTGCATCGCATATTTTAAGGACTCAGTTCATGTCAAAGACGTTGATTTTTGGGGCGACTGGCCATATCGGTCAGGCGGTTGCACGGCAACTTGTTGCTGAGGGACGGTCTGTTCATCTTGTTGGACGCGATGCAGCAGCACTGCCTGAACTAGCAGCAGAGCTGCGGGCAAGCCATAGCCATTTTGAGCTTGCTGACCCCGACACAATTTCACAAGCTGTAAATGAGGCTAGCACAGATGGTGTATTGGCTGGGCTTGTTTGGGCTATTGGCAGTATCCTATTAAAGCCTCTGGCAAAGTTATCGGTGTCCGATTTTCAGGACACCTACCATACCAACGTCATTGGTGCCGCATTGGCCGCGCAGGCCGCTCAACAGCCCCTTAAAGTTGGAAAGGGTAGTATTGTGTTTTTCAGTTCTGTCGCGGCCACACAAGGATTTACGAACCACGCCGCTATTAGCTCGGCAAAGGCCGCTGTTGAGGGGCTTTCAAAAGCGTTGGCCGCAGAATTGGCGCCAGATGTGAGGGTCAATGTGATCGCCCCATCCTTGAGTCACTCAAAAATGGCAGAACCACTTCTCAAAAATGAGGCGATGGCAAAAGGTCTTGCGCAGATGCATCCTCTTGGCCGTCTCGGTCAGGCATCAGATTTCGCTGGGCTGGTCAGCCTGTTGCTTGATCCTGAAAAATCCGGATGGATAACAGGGGCGGTGATTGCTGTCGATGGTGGGCGCGGCGCCCTCGCGGTTAATGCCAGAGGTCGATAATATGAAAAATATGAATTTCCTCAGAAATTGTTTTTTTCTATGAGTGGCCATGTTGTTATCACTGGTGCCAGCTCAGGCATAGGGTTCAGTCTGGCGCGAAAGCTGGCAATAAGAGGCTGGCGGGTTACAGCAATTGCACGCAGATATGAAAAATTGGCTGAACTCCAACAACAGAATGGCTCTATTTTTCCCCTTGCTGCAGATGTCTCAGTATCAGAGGATATTAAATCGGCCCTTCAGAAAGCTGAAAGAGCTTCTGGGCCTATTGATATGGCAATTTTAAATGCGGGGATATACACACCTGTTAATGTGAAAAGCTTTAGCAGTGAAACGTTTATAAAACAGATGCAAGTCAATTATTTTGGCATCATTCATTGTTTGGAAAATTTGCTGCCTGCAATGCTGGCCAAGGGCAGTGGTCATCTCGCTTTGATGGGCTCTGTGGCAGGCTATCGGGGCTTACCAAAATCGGCTGCCTATGGGCCTACTAAAGCCGCCATTCAGAATTTGGCAGAATCTCTATATTTTGATCTCAATCCTAAAGGAATAAAATTGCAGTTGATAAACCCTGGATTTGTTGAAACAGAGGCTACAGCAATAAATGATTTTGCGATGCCAGACCTGATTTCCAGTGACATGGCTGCCGATCTAATTATCCAAGGCTTACAGGAGAATATCTTTGAGATTTCCTTCCCAAAATCCTTTGTTCGTAAGCTGAAATTTATGCGCTTGTTACCTTCGCATGCATATTTGAGCCTGACTGCTAAACTCACAGGATATAAATGAAATTGAAGGAATGTCCAAACTGCCCGTCATATCTAACCTATCACATCTACAAGCCTATGCTCGTTTCTTTGCGGAAATGACGCCTGAAACACTTGGCAGCATGAAGCACTTGCTGGCCGATGATGTAGTTTTTAATGATCCGTTCAACTCATTGCATGGATCAGACGCGTTCGTCGCTATATTCACACATATGTACGATGTGATGGAAAACCCTCGCTTTGATATACTGGATGTCGCTGCATCGGAAAAGGCAGGCTATATAAAGTGGTGCATGACAGGTGCCCTGCGTTCCCCCCCTTCAGTCCAGATAAATTTAACAGGTATGAGCGAAGTACACTTCGATGCAAGAGGTATGGTAACCGCACATTATGATCACTGGGACAGTGCACATCAGTTATTAGCAAAACTGCCAGCTATTGGCTGGTTGGTCAGACGCATACTAAAACTTTTCGCTCTGCCATCTTGAAAACAGCTATGTCCGGGAAAATGTGATGAACAATTCACCTAACAATAAGCCGAATTTGCTGAGTTTAGCTCTGTTCAAAATTGTGTTTTCAGTCTGTTTCACCATGACATCATCAAAATGAACTTTTACCTTCCTGCCATAGAGAGTTAGAAGAAAATCATATTTNANCTTNAANACNGCGCCTTTNACNTGGCCAANACCCTNNCCAANNACGTNATCNGTATNGGCTGTGTATTNNCCCTCNCCNTGTTTGACTATGGTCCACGAACGACATTCGGTTTCACCGTCATCATATGTGAATTTTTCATGTAAAGTTGTTTGTTTTTCTGTGGTATCACACGAAATATTGATCAGAAACCGCTTTTGNACCTGACCAAACCGATCAACAAACATGCCGTGCGCTTCAAACGTTCCAGCAAAGAATTTGACTGGGTCAAAAGGCTGGGAGTCTATGTAAAACTGGTTAAAATTGCCGTCAGGAGCCATAACGCGCTTACACTATGTTGTAAAAACTGTATTGTTACGCGCGAGTTATCGAAGCAGATTACTGCTATTTTGTCTGATGAAACTTTATTTCATTTATGCGTAATCAACATTTGTTTCACGTCGATCATTCCTGCTTTGAAGCTACCTTCACAATAAGAGAGATACAACTCCCACATACGTTTGAAACGGTTATCAAATTTCGCTGTTGTGACCAGCTCAGGCCATGCCTGATGAAACCTAACTTTCCNCTCTGCCAGTGTTCGTGCATAATCCTGACCATATCCCTGACAGAAATGAAGAGACAGACCAGCNGTTTTAAGCGGCTCATCTAAAGCCTTGATCGATGGCAGCATGCCACCGGGGAANATATATTTCTGAATGAAATCAGGTTGTGTGCGGTATTCAAGAAACGCTTTATGGTCAATTGTAATGACCTGAAGAGCAGCTTTTCCCCCGTCTTTCAGACAACTAGCGATTGTCTTGAAATAAACAGGCCAATATTTTTCACCCACGGCCTCAAACATTTCAATGGACACAATCTTGTCAAAGCGCTGATCAAGCTTTCGGTAATCCTGCATCACAATATCAGTCATATGTTCCAGACCAGCTGTCCGCAATCGGTTCTTTGTAAAATCATATTGTTCTTTGCTGATCGTAATGCCAGTGACATGCGCACCATATTCTTTCGCTGCGTATTCAGCAAAACCGCCCCAGCCACAGCCAATTTCTAAAACACTGTCACCTGGCTGAATATCAGCTAATTCAGCCAGCTTTTGATATTTCCGGGTTTGTGCATCTTCTAGCGTATCAGCCTCAGACTGAAAAACAGCAGATGAGTAAGTCATCGTTCGGTCAAGCCACCTGCTGTAAAATTGATTGCCCAGATCATAATGATAAGAAATATTGCGTTTTGACCCGGATTGATTATTGCGGTTACGCCAATGCTGGAATTTCAGCCATAACTTCTGCAATATTCCCAGTCTCATTTGTTCTTCTAAATAACTGTCATGTAATACCGCAAGCTCAATAAGGTTGGTGAGATCGTCACTATCAATTTCTCCAATCATGAACGCTTCACAAAAGCCCATCTTGCCATTACTCAAGATCCTGATGATTGCACTATCACTGCGCAGGAACATATCTGCTGTTGGCCCCTTATGGCTCCCTGTAAATTCGTGTTTGGTGCCATCCGGCAGTGTCAATTTTAAATTACCGTATTTTATATGTGAGAGTATTGCTAATAACGCTTGTTGTTTGAATGAGTTTCCCAATGTCATGATTGTCCTACCCTTATAGATCCTCTGCGGTCTTTGTAACTGCATGATGCGGCGGCGTTGGCCGTTTATAGAACCGAACACCCTTAAAAAATAATTTTATGGCCTCGAAATGAATGGATAGAAGTGGACGAAGCGGAAAATGTCCTGAAAGAAAAACTGTTTGCAAAAGACGGGCAGTTGAAAGGCGAACAATTTTTCCATGCAAAGTCGCGGTCAGCAAAGCCTGATTATCCTGACAATAACGCACAATTAATTTTATGTTTTCTGCCCCGCGCCTTATGGCCAGTTGATAATACCCGTCCATGTCAAAGAAGGGGGACACATGCATCATCTTATCNACTTTATGAAGAGGAACTGTGCTGCGTTGTGGGTTAATTACGCTGGCATAGCTGTGGCTGTCGCCGAAGGTGTTATGTACTTCATACACACGGAAACAGTCCTGGCCATTTTGATCAATACATCTGTAGACAGTTATTGGATTGAATGACAGTCCCAGAATGCGCGGGAAAGTCAGCATCTCAATTTTTGTAATCTCGTCAGCCTTAAAATGCTGACTGGCAAGTCTGCGGATATGCTCTGACAGCTTTATTGTCGGTTCATTGTCTTTGTGCTGTGACTTATGGTTTGGCCCAAAATCTGCTTCATGAAAGGACACGATATTAAACTTGTTCACAGAAAAAAACCATGATGCTCTCTGCGCCTCGTCAAGACGGTCGAGATCAATCAAAATTGAAAAGCCAGCTTTTCGCAAATGATGCGCAGGNTGNCCATGACGNGTGTGNATGATCTCAGAAAAGACCAGCACGCAGGCCTCTGTTCTGTCATGGATATCTGAGGTCATAATCTAGCCGGTTCATTTTATTGCTTACTTNTCATGTAACNAGCCTGCTGCGTCATCTATTGGCAGGTCCGTTTCGGGTTGATCTGTTCTATATCCTTTTGTCGGACTATCCCATGGAATTGAGATATTTAGTGTTTTCGCGATAGCAACNGCTGACTTCAATCCATCCTCGTGAAAGCCGTTAGCTGTCCAGGCACCACACCAAAAAATATGATTCTGGCCTTGAATGCCAGCTAATTGTTGTTGTGCCAGCAGGGAATGTTTGTCAAATATCGGGTGGTGATAGAGCAAATTAGCGTGGACCAATGCGTCACGTGGCTCAACTGTGGGGTTTAAAGTTGTAAATAAAGGAGTTGACATATCAATATGTTGCAGCCTGTTCATCCAATATGTCGCACATAGATTATTTTTATCATCAGACAGATAATTCCATGCAGCCCATGCCCGCTTTCGTTTTGGCATAAGACGAACATCTGAATGGAGAATGACACGATTTTTTGAAAACCGGAAGGCCCTTAGAATTTGTTTTTCCCGTTCCGAGGCATCTGCCATCAGTTTCAGGCTCTCATCTGCATGGGCAGCCATGATCACTTTGTCATACCAGATATCCCCCTGTCCNTCGATATTGATGATTACACCGCCGGCATCGCGCTTAACACTATTGATTTTTGTTTTTGTCTCNATCCTGTCCTTCAGGTGCTTTGTAATCTGTGAGACATATTCACGCGACCCACCTTTTACCGTGCGCCATAGTGGTCGTGCGCCAAAATTAAGTAGTTTATGGTTATCCATAAATTGTATAAAAGCCCGCACAGGATAGTCGAGCATATCTTGTGCAGAACAAGACCATATTGCGGCTCCCATGGGCAGTAGATGATCATTTACAAATGCTTGTGGCAAGCTACATCTCTTAATAAACTGTCCAAGAGATTCTGTTTCAGGGCCGCGTTTGCTTTCGGCAACGGCAGTGCGGTAGAACTTTACAAGTCCAATAAGCATTTGCCAGTAGCGTGGACGCAGAAGGTTAGCTGGTTGGGCCGTCAAGCCTTCTAATGATCCTTCATATTCNAAGGTTCTGTTATCTAGAGAAACTGAAAATGACATATCTGTTTCCAGCGTATCAACGCCCAGATGTTTAAACAGGCCAACAAGATTTGGGTAATTATGCGTGTTATAAACAATAAATCCTGTATCAACTGGAACAGTCTGGTCAGCAAAGACAGCATCAACTGTATTTGAATGCCCACCGATCCTGTTAGAAACTTCATACAGTGTGACTTGATGTTCAAAATTGCAGAGATAGGTTGCGCCTAACCCAGATATTCCAGAACCAATAACGGCAATGCGCATAGATCCCCCTCAACGCGATCGGATCATNNCCAGTTGTTTGNTATACCTTTTTACGATGTGAAACGATTAGGTGATTAATGCAATCTTCAGTTTTTAAGAAAAAATCGTGTTGTTACCGGTAAATGATAGATTTTNCCTGCATGGCATANATANGCAGANTGCGGNGTTNTTAAGACAGATTGAATCGCTTTGTCNAAAACGTTNANCCCNCCNGTAAAAGTGCCAAAGGCAGGCAATATCAGATGTCGCCTATCCTCTATAAAGCAAGGCGCGGAAATACGCCTCAGCTTGAGGTTTACCCTTGCCTTGGGATGATAATGACCACTAATAACTCCACTTGTTTGCCTAGTGTCTGCTGTAATCTGATGTGTGAAATATAGACCATTCAGGGTGAAATCAGAGCATACTTCACCGGGAAGAAAGGCCGGTAGGTCAGGATCATGGTTACCTGCAATCCAGACAAAGCTCCGGCCTTTTGATAGATCATTTAAGATCACCCGATAGGCTTCTGGCAGTCGTTTTGCCACTTCAGCATTATGAAAACTGTCACCAAGAAAAATACATCTTTGCGGATTTGTTTTATCCACAGTTTTTGACAGTCTTGATAAGGTCATGTCTGTGTCATAACGCGGCAATTGCGCTGCAGCAGATTGTGCATGTCCCTTTTCAAAGTGTAAATCGGACACAACCAATGTCTGATAGCTGGGCAAATACAGAGCGCCATCGGCCCGCAGCTCACATATCTCACCGCAAAAATTCAGCTGTGTTACACGCTGTTTATTTGATAGGTCAACAGCCATCACAGTCATAATAACTGTCTCCGTGGAGTATTGTGAAAAGCCTCACTGATCAGCGCACTTTCTAATTCGCTAAGTAATTCATCAACAGCTGAGGCNGTAACAGATTCACGTCCAACTTCTAGNAGTAAAGGCACAGACAAGGGTGATACACGTGTTAACGCGCGATGTGACAGGCGGCCTTCATAAGTGACAAGAAGGTCTGACAAGCGGGCAATATCTGTCATTCCGCGCGCTGCATCAGCACGTGTGGCTTCAAGCAGAAGATGGTCAGGTTGATGCTGACGCAGAACGTCATAAATCAAATCTGAATTAATGGTGACCTGTCTGCCTGTTTTTTCTATGCCGGGACTGTTTTTATCAATCAGTCCGGCTATGATGGCGACCTGTCTGAAGCTTCTTTTTAACATAGAAGATTCAGCCATCCATTCTTCCAGATCATCTCCCAAAATATCAGTTGTAAACAGTTTTTCTGGGNAGCTAACTTCATGCCGTGACCAAACGGCGATGGCATAGTCCGTAGCAACAAAGCCCAGCGGACCGTATCCCTCGCGCTCCATCCGTCTGGTAAGAAGCATGCCGAGAGTCTGATGGGCATTTCGTCCGGCAAAGCAGTAGGCCACCATGTAATGCCTTTCTCCTCTGGGAAATGTCTCAATTAGCAACCGCTCCTCTGAAGGTAGTTCTGACACCCATTTCTGGATCGACAGCCATTCCTGAACCATTGGGGGTAAATGCTCATAGGTCTGCGGGTCGTTCAGTAATTTTCTGACGGTTTGCGCAAGGCCAGGGGATAAGGGCAGGCGGCCACCAGCATAGGCNGGNACTTTNGGTTCTNTGNCCTGNCCGGGCCGGGCCANTAACTGATTTNCTTTNATGCCGGCAAATTCCAAAACACGTCCGGCAAATATAAAGCTATCGCCTAGGCTTAATCCTTGCACAAAGTAATCTTCAATCTCGCCGAGGGTGCCGNCCCCTTTCAGTCGNACTTTAATTGTGTCTNTTTCCACAATNGNGCCAACATTCATCCGCCATCTGGTGGCGACACGCCNTGAGGTCAGGCGCCAAAGACCATCAACGCCCAAAACNATNCGCTGAAATTGGCTGTAATGTCCTAGTGCATATCCACCTGTTGATACAAAATCCAGAACCCGATCAAAACTCCCGCGGGAGAGGTTCTGGTAATGGGCAGCTGAACAAACTTGCTTATACAGATGGTCTGCTGAAAAAGGACCAGCGACAGCGCGGCCAACAATATGCTGGGCGAGAACATCCAGCGCCCCATCATGTGCGGGCAAGTCGTCAAGCAGGCGCTGTTCAATATTGAGCTTTGCAGCAAGAGATTCAAACACTTCAAATCTGTTTGCTGGTACAATCAAGGCCCGGCTTGCCGCATCCAGACTGTGTCCGGCACGGCCAATACGTTGCAGCAGGCGTGAGGTTCCCTTTGGTGCGCCAACCTGAATGACAAGTTTAATATCCGCCCAATCTATACCTAGATCAAGAGAAGATGTGGCAACGACAGCATCAAGTTCGCCTCTGGCCATTGCCGCCTCTGTTTTTCGCCGCAACCCAACTTCTAATGAGCCGTGATGCAGGCCGATCTTAAAGGTGAGGTCGTTATGGACCCAGAGCTCCTGAAACATTAGTTCGGCTTGTGCCCGTGTATTCACAAATATAAGACAAGGCCTGTATTCNTCAATCAGCTTATAAATTTCTGCGGCAGCATACAGTCCGCCATGTCCTGCCCAGGGCAGCCGCTCCGTTTCTGTTTCCAGAATAGATAGGTCTATTGTTTTGGTAAGTTCAGGCTGCAGTATACAAACTTTTTCTGGCTGGGNNGACAGCCAGGACCGGAACCTGTCAGGGGCGCCAACTGTCGCAGACAGGCCAATTGACTGGCTCTGTGGTGCCAGATGGCGTAAGGCAGACAGCGATAAGGACAACAGATCGCCCCGCTTTGTTCCTGACAAAGCGTGGATTTCATCAATTATGATCAACTTTAAGGAACCAAACAGCTTTTCTGCATCAGGCCAGCTCAGCATCAATTCCAGTGATTCTGGTGTTGTCATTAGCATGTTAGGCGGGGCAGAACGCTGCCTGTTACGTTTGGCTTGTGGGGTATCACCAGTTCGCGTTTCAACAGAAATTGGCAGGCCCATTTCATTTATAGGCGCCTCCAGATTACGGGCTATGTCCACAGCCAGAGCTTTGATTGGCGACAAATAGAGCGTGTGTAATCCGTTTCTCGGCGCATGAGATAAATCAATAAGGCTTGGCAAAAACCCAGATAATGTTTTTCCCGCACCTGTTGGCGCCAGAAGAAGAATTGATTGACCTGCTGAGACCCTGTCAACCATTTCTAATTGATGGGGATAGGCTGTCCATCCTTTTTTTTGAAACCAATTTGAAAATTGTAAAGGCAGAGACACAGAAAATGACCTATTCAAACAAATCACAAGTACAAAGTGAGAGAGGCAGGCCAGGTAATTCACCTAACTGTTTGATTTTGCCCTCACCCAATTTATGAATCCATGATAGAAATGTAGGCACTTTACCTGACAAGGCAAATGGAGACTTTTTTGATCGAACTTTATTACTGGCCAACTCCCAATGGCCATAAAATCTCTATTGCTCTTGAGGAAATGGGACTGCCGTATAAAATAAAGTCAGTAAATATTGGTGCAGGGGATCAATTCAAGCCAGAATTTCTGGATTTTTCACCAAATAACCGGATGCCGGCGATTATCGATTATGATGGCCCTAACGGCAAGCCGATAACTGTATTTGAATCTGGCGCAATATTATTATATCTCGTTGAAAAAACAGGCCAACTGATGCCAACAGCTCAAGATGAGCGGATTGCTGTTTATGAATGGCTGATGTGGCAAATGGGGGGCTTTGGACCAATGCTCGGCCAGGCACATCATTTTAATTACTATGCCCCTGAAAAAGTGGATTATGCCATGAAGCGTTATTCAGCAGAGGCAAACCGGCTTTATGGTGTGCTGGACAGACGTTTGGCGAAGACGAAATATGTCGCGGGGGAAGCTTATTCTATCGCTGATATTGCGATCCTACCTTGGACGCGGACATATCAGCGGCAAAATGTTGCGATTGAAGACTATCCGCATGTTGTCGCTTGGCGCGAAGAGTTAGGTAGCAGGGAGGCAGTTGTTGCTGGCATGAAGGTCGGTGCGCAGTGGCGTGAAGATTTAAAGACCCTAAATGCCGGAGACTTTGCCAAACTCTTTGGTATAAAATAAATTGCTCAGGCAGCTGTAAAGTAGAGTGATTAATGTTGAACTGGGTGAAAACAACGGCAAGCGGTTTGAGTGTTCTGCCTGCTGCGGCCATGATAGATCCGACGACGCCTCAGTCTGTCGCATTGATAACACACGGCCATGCTGATCATGCGAGATCAGGCCACAAACATGTTATCGCCACACCACAAACATTAGATATAATGGCGGCGCGCTATGGCCAGAATTTTGCGCAGACTGTAACCCCGCTAGCTTATGGCGAGAGGATGGCGCTCGGCGAGGTAAAATTATCGATGGCACCGGCAGGCCATGTTCTGGGCAGTTCGCAGATTATTGTTGACTACAGTGGTCAACGACTGATTGCTGCCGGTGACTATAAACGGTCTTCAGATCCAACTTGCCAGCCCTTTGAAATTGTGTCTTGCGATGTTTTTATAACTGAAGCTACTTTTGCTTTGCCAGTTTTTCGGCATCCAGTGCCAAGTGACGAGATTGAGAAGCTGCTGCAGATCAAACATCTGTTTCCTGACAGGACAATACTTGTCGGGGCTTATGCCCTGGGCAAGGCACAACGAATTATCGCTCTGCTACGACAAGCTGGCTATAATCAGCCCATTTATATTCATGGTGCCTTGCGCAAATTATGTGACTTGTATGAGCGTCATGGTATAGAGCTTGGCCCACTGTTACCTGCGTCTGCAGGGCAGGCAGGCTCTGCTCAGCTTGACTTGGTTGGGGAAATTGTTATTGCCCCGCCAGCAGCATATGCCAGCAAATGGGCGCAGCGCCTTACAGACCCTCTATTTGCCTTTGCCTCCGGCTGGATGCAAGTTCGGCAAAGAGCAAAACAGAAAGGAGTGGAGTTACCTCTTATTCTATCTGATCATGCAGACTGGCCTGACCTTCTACAAACACTAAAACAAATTAGTCCAAAAGAGGTGTGGATTACGCATGGTCGCGAAGATGCTCTTCTTCATGCCTGCAACAAAATGGGTCTTAAAGCCCGTGCCCTGTCCCTGATTGGATATGAAGAGGCATCTGAATGAGAGCGTTTTCTGATTTGCTTGAGGCTTTGCTTTTCTCACCACGGCGTACGGTGAAACTGGCTCATCTTGTGAAGTGGATAAAGTCAACGGATGATCCCGACCGTGGATGGGGTCTTGCCGCACTGACCTCTGACTTGTCATTCACAGCTGTTAAAGCTGGGGCTGTGCGTGAGTTGGCGGGGCAGGTAACGGATCCTGATTTATTCGCATTGTCATATGATTTCGTAGGCGATCTGGCAGAAACAGTGGCTTTGTTGTGGTCTGACCCGAAGTCTTTGTCTGAGGAAAAAAAGCCTTCCTTATCTGAAGTTGTAAGTGTCCTGACATCCATACAGCGTAAAGCTGCAGTGCCGCAGCTGTCAGATTGGATGAATGAGCTAAACGTTTCTGAACGGTGGGCCTTATTAAAATTGGCTACAGGGGGAATGCGGGTAGGCGTATCTGCCCGGCTCGTGCGTCTTTCCCTTGCGCAAGCCTACAATACTGAAGTGAGTCAGATAGAATCGATATGGCCCTTGCTGGAGCCACCCTATGCAGCTTTATTTAATTGGCTTGAGGGGCGGGAAGAAAAGCCAGATGCGGCAGGCCGGGCCGTCTTTCATCCGGTCATGCTTGCCGCGCCAATTGATGAAAAGACACTTTCTTCTCTCAATCTTGGTGATTGGCAAATTGAATGGAAATGGGATGGGGCCCGCATTCAACTTGTTTCTGCAGAAGAAGGTGTTCGGCTTTTTTCACGTTCGGGTGATGATATTTCAGTTGCTTTTCCAGAGTTAACCCGTCCAATGCGCTGGAAAGGGGTGTTAGATGGTGAAATATTGGCGGGACGACCAGACAAAATTGACAGTTTTAATGCGCTTCAGCAGCGGCTGAACCGGAAAAAGGCTGGACCAAAATTACAGTTGTCTTCCCCAGTATTTGTTCGCTTTTATGATCTGTTGTCTGTTGGGGATGAAGATTTAAGAGGTCAGCATCTTAGAGAAAGACGCCGCAGATTGGCTAAGGAGCAGGAGAAAATTGACCATGATCTATTTGATTTATCGGTACCGCTGCAAGTCATAGAGCAGGCTGAACTGGCAAGGCTTAGAGATAAATGTCGGCAAGGCGGGCTGATTGAAGGTTTAATGCTGAAAAATAAGCATAGTTTGTATAAAGCAGGGCGTGAAAAAGGCCTATGGTATAAATGGAAACGTGACCCGCTTTACGCTGACTTGGTTATTATGTATGCGCAACGCGGGCATGGCAAACGCTCATCCTATTACTCTGACTTCACCCTTGGGGCATGGCAGGTTTCTGCCAATGATCCTGTGCTTGTGCCTGTCTGTAAGGCCTATTCTGGTTATACAGATTCTGAACTTGCTAAGCTGGATAAGTTTGTTCGTGAAAATACCATTAACAGATATGGCCCCGTTCGCGAGGTAGAGCAGGCATTGGTTGTGGAGGTAGCTTTTGATTCCCTGCATCTGTCCAGTCGTCACAAATCAGGTGTCGCCGCCCGCTTCCCCCGCTTTCATGCGATCCGTTGGGATAAGACTGCAGATGATGCAGATAATGTTGAACATTTAAAAAAGATGATTGATTTATAACCATCTATGATTTTGTGCTGAATTCACCCCGGCATCGTTTAGAACAGAACTTGATATTGTCCCAGTCACGCGCCCATTTCTTTCGCCATGAGAAAGGACGTTTGCAGGTCGGGCAGATTTTTTCATCCAGTTCTGACTTTTTAACCATGCGGCCTTTTCTATGGGTTTTTGGCATCAGATTGTCAAAATTAAGAAGTTTCTATCTCGCCCTCATATCGAAGGGTGCAGTTTCCAGTTAATGTCTGAATCAGCAGAGATTCCTTGCATTTCGTCCAGCTTGGGTCGGGCCGGTCGCTGAAATCATACCGCCAAATAGTCGCAATAATCAGACCTGTCAGCAAAAGATAAATCAGCCAGCGCATATTCATAAAAACCTTGGCTCAGTAAATATCACAGTCATTCCAATCTCTGATATGGTCTGCAATATCTTCATCTTCAACACTGCCTTCTGGAAATACTTGTCCGGCGACACAGTGCCCGGCCTTAATCACCGTATCGGCACTGCCAGATACAAGTGGGTGCCAGTCTGGCAAGTTCTGACCTTCAAAAACCAGCCTATAAGCGCATGTTTTTGGCATCCATGCCAATTGCTCAATTTTTTCTGGCGTTAGCATAATACAGTCTGGCACATGCTGCTTGCGTAGGTCGTAATCGCGGCAACGCGCGGTGTGGCAGTCCAGCATTTTGCATGCCACATCCGTGTAATAAACAGCCTCTGTATCTGCATCCTCAAGCTTTAGCACGCAGCATTTTCCGCAGCCATCGCATAATGATTCCCATTCCTCATGGGATAATTTATTTAGCGACTTAGTCTTCCAAAAGGGCAGTTTGGACATTTGCGTTTAACTTAGTAAGTCTAACACTGTGGCTTTTACCTGGTTGGCCTGAGCAAGCATAGCATTGGATGCTTGGGAAAGCACTTGTTGTTTTGCTAGCTTGGAGGATTCAAGAGCAAAGTCTGCATCAATAATCCTCCCTTTACTGATTTCCAGGTTTTGTTTAGCTGCAACATTATAATCAATGTTGTGCAATAACCTATTTTTCAAAGCACCTAATTCAGCAAGTACACTACTCACTTTGTTGATAGATGAATTTAGTCTTGTAGAGGCGCTTTCCGCTCCTTCTATCGTCGCAATATTGATGTCGTCTATCGCAAGGTTGTTTTCATCTCTTATGTCATTCGAAATTTTTAGTTGAACATAGTCAGTAAAAGACACTTTTTGAGATGAATGTTGGTAGATTACCTTAAATTCGAATTCAGTCTTCCCACTTTCGAAATCAAGATATCCGGTACTTTTTATGTGACCATTCTTATCAATGGTGAAATATTTTGAATCGTCTTCTTCTGACAAGGATGATGCTTCGAGGTAAAATCTTCCCTTATAATCATCAGCCTTGGCCCAAATACCTAGGTGCTTGTTGAGATGAGAGCCTATTTTAACGATTTTTCCCTCAGATGCAGAAAGTTCAGATCTTGAAAATATAATTGGGTCAATCAGTGTAAGTTTTATCCGTTCAGTAAAGAAACGGTCATTAGAAATCTCATACACTTTTTTAAAATTGTATTCAATTTGGTTGATAAATTTTAGGTGGTCTCGTGCAATTGTAGTACTTGATGTTGTTGTTGTTGCGCCTGATGTTCCGCCAGTAAGTGTCTCCCCACTGGAGAACGTTCCCGAAATTGTTTTCAGTATCATATTGGTGCCATCATCTGAGATATAGATCCCAGTCGCTGAGGTTTCTGCGCCAGTTATAGTTTCTCCGACCCTGAAGGTTCCCAATAAACCATTTATGCCGATATCAAAAGTCTGGACAGAAGCGATATCACCATTAGTGTCTATCGAAAAATAATTAAAATCTCCAGATTTTGCGTCGTCATCTTCCAGGCGATAAGTCCCTCCACTTCCATAAGCGGATTTATATTCATCTAAACCCTTTGCCGTGTTTGCAATATTAATTTTTGCTGCTTCTAAAGACTGGTATTCGGCTGTTGCTTTATTTCCTGGGGTAATTGTAAGTGTAACTGACTCAGTATGATTATCCCCACTGGGACCAATGTATTGAATATCAAAATTATAGATTTCTTGATGTGCTCTCAGCAGTGTCGATTTGGATGTTGTTAGGCCAGTAAAAAGATCAATATGAAATTTATCTGCGTCAGCTCCGCCAGTAATGTAGTATTTGCCTTCTGGGTCACCTTTTCTAATTTCCTCTAAAGAGTCGAATTTCAATGGATTAATTGTAACAGCTGCAGCTTCAACAGCCTCTACGCCAACTGTTGCTGTAGCAGTAATGGGTGGAGGATTTGCCTGATCGACTACGATATTATCGATAAAAAATTCGGCACCTGCAACAAGACCACCGGTATCATCCTGCGTGCCTGAAATAAAAACAAAATTATAATCACCTTCGTCACCTGCTCCAATCGTTTTTCTTACAACTCCACTTCCAGTATTGCCTGTTTGATCTAACAAAAGGACTGTTTTTCCTGTGTTTTGATCGAGTAAATAACCAAATACATCGTAATAATCTAAGACCCCTCTGGCTGTCCAATTAAATTGCACACTATCACCGGCAGCTAAAGAAACAGCATTATCAGAAATCACCCACGGTCCATGAAGTGCTGAGTAGTTTGTGAATGGAACCCCATCAAAACTAAAACCTCTGTCTTTACGGTTTTGATCAGCAACAGTCAGTTCCAGACCATCGGAGCCTGTGTCGTAGTAATATTTGGGCGGATCACTAGCATCAGTTGCATCGCCGTCACCGGATACATTTGACCCAGCGGTGGGTGTTGGGTCGTCAGGGGTTGGGTGTCCACCAACGCTCTCTCTATATAATCCAGCCTTTGCCGGTCCTAAGTCGATACGTTCTAAGTAAATATCCCATCCAGGGATTTCTACCTTTGTTCCAAACGGTGTGGCTGTTGTGGCCTCAACGGTATTGTCTGCAAAACTATTATTTTCAAAACGTCCAGATTTAGAGGTGAAAGATGATACAGAAGAAAATGCTGAGCCACTCACGATAGACGCCTCAGAAGTACTTAGAAGGTCTCTTTTGCTTCCGCCGAAAGCACTTCGCTGAGAAGCTAATGTATAACTATTATCCCGCCCTATCTCATCAACCTCTCTGAATTCAACTTCAGATGCCAAAATAGTACTCACTTCAGCAATTTGGTAAGCTGCACCTGATGCATCTTTATCGTATTTCATAGTCTGGTCAACACCGACTCCATCAATTTGAACAGTTACTATTTCCGCGTTTTCATTTCCTACTCTGAGTGTGGTATCTAAAGAGCCATCAAGCAGTTTTATACCGTTGAATTGCGTGAAATTTGATGTTTTTCTCATTTCTTTAAGGGACTCGTCTATCTCTAACTGAAGAGTTCTCCTATCAAGACCATCGTAGATACCGTTACTCGATTGAATTGAGAGTTCTCTCATTCTTTGGAGAATATTGAGATTTGTCGAAATTCCAGATGTTGCTGTGTCAATAAGGGATATACCGTCCATTGAGTTCCGAACAGCCATATCAATACTTCTGATCTGAGCTTCCATTTTTGACGCTACCGCTAGTCCGGCGGCATCATCACCTGCAGAATTGACTCGTAATCCAGACGATAGTCTTTCCATCGCAGAGCGTTGTGCGCTCTGCGAGGAAAGCCCCGCCTTTCTGGCATAAATCGCGCCAGAATTTGTATTAATTACAGTCATTCTTCTTGCTCAAACCTCTATAAACCATAGGAAGTTGAAACGACTGAAATCGATCACTTCTTAGAAGCTTGACAGAAAAAACTTAATAAAATTAATAAATTAATTAACTATTTAGTTAATTGAATTATCATCGAATAGTTTATGAATTAGGTTTGAACAAGTAACAATGAATTTTCACAATGAAGGAGTGTTTATCTTAAATTTTATTATTTTTATAAATTGTTATAAGTTTATGAAAATGACGAGTTTTTCATGAAACAGCCTCCTCTACCACAATTGCCTCTTGAAGATGCGTTTATATGTGACAAAGTTCTACGCTCCAAACGCTATGATGATATTTACTTTTCAGACGAAAATGGCTTGGCTGAGACGCGCCATGTCTTCATTCATGGTACAGACTTACGAGAAAAATTGGCAAGACAAGAGTATCTTATAATCGCAGAAACAGGCTTTGGTACAGGCCTGAATTTTCTAGCCGTAGTTGCTGAAGTATTGCTTCTGAAAAGTAAAACGAAGATAGATTTTGTGTCTGTTGAGGGCAATCCGCTAAGTAGAGAGAAAGTTGAGGTTGCTTTGCGTGCTTTTCCTGAATTACGTCATATTTATAAGCAGATGCTGCAACAGTGGCCGCGACGGTGGCTAGGTGTTCACCATATGAGCTTTCTTAGTGGACAAATAAATTTGCATCTTCATTATGGACAAGCAGAACAGGTTCTTCCAACGCTGGATTTTTCTGCAGATATTTGGTTTCTTGATGGTTTTTCTCCAGCTAAAAACCCAGATATTTGGTCAGATAAAATTATTAAGGAAATTGCGCGTCTGTCCGCTCTGAACTCTCGTTTGGCTACATTTACCGTTGCAGCGTCAGTAAGGTCATCATTAGCAAATGCTGGCTTTGCGTGCACTAAAGTTGCTGGTTTTGGGCGTAAACGAGATATGTTAACTGCGTCTTATGAAAAGGGTATTGCCCTGCACGAAAAACCACGTCCGCGCACAGCTCTGGTCATTGGTGGTGGAATCGCTGGCTGTGCAGTAGCCGGTGCTCTAAAAACGCTCGGAATAGAGGTGATTATTCTTGATGCGGCGGCGCAAAGGGGGGCAGGGGCCTCTGGAAATCCTGCAGGTATTGTTGTGCCTTTTTTAACAGTTGGGGATATGATTGGCGCGCGACTATCTATCTCCTGTCTTGCTGATACACGTGTCTTTCTTGACGCACATAACTTGATTGCTAGTAATGGTATAATCAGCCTTGATCATGATAAGCGTAAATCATCACGTCAGAAGAAAATTGCTGAGCAGGGGTTTCCGTCTGACCTAGCGATATACAAAACTGCAGATGAATTATCGGTTCACTGTGGCCTGCCAGTTAGTTCAGGTGGGTTGTTGTTTGAGAGTGGGGCGGTTATCCAACCGCAAGAGCTGTGCAGTCACCTCTCACAAGGTGTTGAGCGTATATACAATGCAGAATTTACTTCAATTTCTGGTGATACAGATGTTTGGACCACACATTGTGCGGATGGCCGCATATTTGAAGCTGACCATGTTGTTCTGTGTACAGGTGCAGATCTGCCGCCGCTTTTGAGGATTATAGGTCATGATTTAGGAAAATGTCAGGTTACAACAGGTCAGTTGAGTATTTTACCAAAGACCACAGAATTATCCGCACTTCAGATGGCTTTGAATTACTCAGGATACCTAACCCCAGTTGTGAATAATCGCCAGTATTTGGGGGCTGGATTTGATCCTATAGAAGATACAGCTGTATCGCAAAAAGGTCATCTTCATAATTTGGAATTGATGCCAGTTAACCTTCGGCAGCTTGCAGGTCAACAATCTGGATGGGAGGGTAGGAAATCACGCCGCCTAGCCTACCCTGATAGACTGCCTATAGCAGGAAATTTCGCTCCGGGCTTGTCAGTTGTCAGCGCTCTTGGAGCGCGTGGGTTGACCCTTGCGAGGTTAATTGGAAAATCAGTAGCTCAAGAAATTGCTGGTCGTCCATCTATACTGCCCTATCAAATTATGATGGCATTGCATCCGCAGCGTTTTTTTCATAAGTCACTTTAGACTAGTCAACTCAGCTCTACAACCAGCTCAGCTGCTTTATAAAGCATTCCCTGGCTAGTACAGTCAGGGCTCAATAAGTGCAGAAAGGCGGGTGTTATATCCTCTGCAGTGAGTAATTTTTTTGGGTCTTCACCAGGATAGGCTGCTGCCCTCATAGCGGTACGGGTTGCTCCGGGGTCAATCATATTTATCCTGAGATTGGTTTTTTCACTCTCTGCTGCCCAGGCTCGCGCCATCGATTCCAATCCAGCTTTTGAGACAGCATAGGCTCCCCAATAAGCACGTGCGCCCTTTGCTGCGCCGCTGGACACCAAAACCGCTCGAGCTGCTTCAGCTTCACGCAGAAGACTGTCAAAAGCGGCAATTTGATACCAAACAGATGTCAAATTTACCATCATGGTCTTTTCAAAAATTTCAGGATCGATATGTGGCAGAGGGGCCATCTGTCCAAGCTGACCTGCATTGGCAACAAATCCATCCAAGCGGCCCCAACGTGTTGCTATGACCTTCCCAAGGCGGGCCATTGCGGCCGTATCGGTCTGGTCCAGCTCAACAATAGTTGCTTTTCCACCATTTTTAGAAATTTCATCATCCAGCTCTTCAAGAGCTCCCACGGTTCGGCCAGTTATGATCACTTCCGCTCCAGCCTTTGCACAATTCAACGAAACTGAGCGCCCGATACCACGGCTAGCACCAGTGATAAGAATGATCTTTTGTGTTAAATCTGGGCGTACAGGTGACATGACTTATTTCAAAAGCCATCTTCCTGAGAGAGAAGGTCAAAAGGAATCATTATGCATCAACTTTTCTTAGAAATTTGTTTGGAGCGTATATATATATCAAGATGGAAGAGAATATCGTATTTATGGTGGGACGTCCATGTAAAGGACTTCTTGAGAAGGCATTTATTGACGTTCATCATCACGTAAACTGAGGTTTTCCCCTAATCTTTTTGTTTGTTTCTTTTTAGTTTCTAGTGTGGAGTTTATAAATGTTGGGTCGAGAGCCATCAAAGATAGTCGCGACTGCCAATCAGCAGGCAAAAATGGGGTAAAAACTGAAGTAATCATGCGGATATAGGAGCTGGATTGGCTATCCTTCATAAATGGGTAAAGCTTATCTTCTGACTGTACAAACAATACAGCTCCAACATAAAACATAGTTATCAGCAAGCCCCCACGAATTAATCCAAAGATGACGCCAAGCCATGTATCCAGCACGCCGAGTCCAGCTCGCTTAAGTCCTGGGGCAACAAGAGAGGCAAAAATAAACCAGATTAAAGCTGTGCTAGCAAATGGCAGAGCCCAAGATAACACCTCGGTCAATCCATCGACGGCAATAAAATCAGCCAACCAGTTTTCTACAGACGAAGCTGTTAGTCGGGCAACAAAAATTGAAATTAACCAGCCTGCCAAACCGAGAAATTCGCGTGTCATGCCACGTAATGTTGAAAAGATTGCAGAGATGATCAGAGTAAGAATGACCGCATAGTCAAATAATGTAAGTGTTGATAATGATATCTCTGGCATGTCTGCCTCCCTGGCAGTACTTCAGACGCTATGTTCAAGTGATTCCGCCGAGACTGTCAATGAATTCCGACAGATTTGCTGGCAAACTCAAAGAAATACCCTTCGGTGGTTTTATTTTATTACTCAGCCGAGGTAGCGTGGCCTTTTCAAAACCTAATTTAGCCGCTTCCTTCAGTCGTGTTTCCGCCTGCGCGACCTGCCGTAATTCAGCAGATAAAGCGACCTCGCCAAAAAATACAGTTCGTGCGGGAAGCGGCTTGGCGGTGACAGATGAGATTAATGCCGCAGCTACAGCCAGATCTGCCGCGGGTTCCTGAATGCGCAAGCCGCCTGCTACATTCAAAAAGATATCGCGGCCGGAGAGCGGCACCCCGCAACGGGCTTCCAAAACAGCTGTCAGCATAGCTAGGCGACCTGTGTCCCAACCAACTACATTCCGTCTCGGCGTTGCTAATGTTGACGGGGCAACAAGGGCTTCAATTTCAACAAGCAAGGGTCTGGTACCTTCCAGGCCAGCGAACACTGCCGTGCCAGCAACCCTGTTTTGCCTGTCGCCTAGAAATAATTCCGATGGGTTGGGAACTTGCTGAAGGCCTGTTTCAGACATTTCAAACACGCCAATTTCATCAGTAGCACCGAAACGGTTTTTCACACCCCGCAGAATGCGAAAATGATGTGAACGGTCGCCTTCAAAATACAGCACGCAATCGACCATATGTTCCAACACACGCGGTCCCGCGATTGCGCCATCCTTTGTGACATGGCCAACAAATATAACTGCTGCCCGGCTGCTCTTTGCAGCTCTTATCAGCTCATGTGCTGACGCTCTGACTTGGCTTACTGTTCCCGGGGCACTGTCAAGGCCGGGGACAAACATGGTCTGAATGGAATCGATAACCAATAAATCCAGACCTGGTGTATTTCGAACGGTCTCTGCAATATCTCCTGCATTAGTCGCAGCAGCCAGTCCAGCCTCAGCATTCTGCAAGCCCAGACGCACTGCCCGCATACGCACCTGTTCAACTGATTCCTCACCTGTTATATAGGCTGTTTTCTGACCTGCAAGGCCTAGTTTGCAAACTAGCTGCAGCAACAAGGTTGACTTTCCAATTCCTGGGTCGCCACCAATCAGCAAAGCAGAGCCGGGAACTAGGCCTCCACCTGTGACACGATCAAATTCTTTAATATTTGTAAAGTATCTTTGATAAGCACCCTCAGCATTCACAGATGAGAGTAATTTTAATTCAATGGTTTTTGCTGATTTGCGTTTGGCCTGTCCTGGAACTTGTTCTATCCGTTCTTCAACAAGAGTGTTCCAATCACCACAAGAGTCGCATTTGCCTGCCCACTTCGGACTTACAGCACCGCATGACTGACAATGAAATTGAGATGCAGAACGCGCCATAATCTATTTTTTCAAACTCCTGTTTTCGCCGCCAGAATCGCCTCATCTGTGAGCGGACCTTGTGAATGGCCATGAACAAATTGGTCAACTTCAGCAATGCCACTGTTAAACATTTGCGTTGAGGGGCCAGACCAAATAACGCGCCCTTTATGGATCATGGCCACTTGATCAGCAATGCGGCGCACAGATGCCATGTCATGGCTGATTGTTAGGGCTGTTGCCCCAAGACGCCTGACTGAGTCCAGAATAAGATTATCAATCACACCGCCAGTGATGGGATCAAGGCCGGATGTTGGTTCGTCGAATAAAAGAATTTCGGGCTTGTCTGCAATCGCCCTTGCTAAGGCAACACGCTTTTGCATGCCCCCTGACAGTTCAGCTGGATATTGGTCAATAACACTTGCCTCAAGGCCAAGCTGAACGACAATTTCAGCTGCAGCTTCACGGGCTTTTTGCCTCGACAAGTATGTGTTCTGTCTGAGTCTAAAAGTGATGTTCTGCCAAATAGGCAGGCTGTCAAACAGCGCGCCAAACTGAAAGGTCATGCCAAAGCGGCGCAGCATTTCTTCTCTTTGTGTTCGTGACTGGCTAACAGTTTCCTTGCCGTCAATCTTTATTGAACCGGAATTAGGAACAATCAGACCAAGCAGGCATTTGATCATGACGGACTTCCCGCATCCTGACGTGCCAATAATGCATAAGGATTGCCCATCGGGAATAGACAGGCTTACATCGCTGAGAACAACTTTACTGCCAAAGGATTTTGCCAGATGTGAGATTTCAATTTTTGACGGTTTGATTGCCATATAGACTTACCCAAAAAATAGTGCGGTCACAAGGTAATTTGCGATCAAAATCAATATCGATGAGGACACAACAGCATTTGTTGTTGCCACACCGACTCCTTCTGCGCCACGACCGCTGTGATAGCCATGATAACACCCCATCAAAGCAATCAGAAAACCAAAAACGGCAGCTTTTACCAAGCCGAGCATTACGTCTGAGAATTCGAGATATTGTAAAGTCCGAGACAAATACAAAGACGGGTTGAAGTTTAGCTGATACACGCCAACCAGATATCCCCCCAGAACACCTATGATGTCGCCAATCAGAACCAAGACCGGCAGGCATAGGGTGCCAGCTATTAACCTGGGCGCAACCAGATACTGCATCGGCCTTGTAGATAATGTATCCAAAGCATCAATCTGATCTGTCACGCGCATTGTGCCAAGTTCTGCTGCCATGGATGCACCAATGCGCCCAGCAACCATAAGCCCGGCTAATACAGGGCCAAGCTCACGTGTGACAGACAAAACAACAACTGTTGCCACAGTGTCCTCTGCTGAAAACCGGGCAAAGCCAGTATAGCTCTGTAAGGCTAGGACCATTCCAGAGAATAGTGTTGTCAATCCCACAACTGGAAGGGAAAAGAAGCCAATATCTAAAATTTGTCTGCCTAGCTGTCGGCCATAGAGAGGTGCCGCAAAAGACCAGCGTACAGCAGCAAATGTGAATAAGCTGATTCTGCCAACCGCAGCCAGGAACGACAGGCTAGTCTGGCCAATATTGCGGATAAGCCCCAGAATCATTATGTGGCCTTTTTTTCTGTTGTCTGGTGGCTCTTACGCAGCAGTACCACTTTGTATTCCATCATAATGTCGCTTTGCCCGTACGCCAAGACCTGTCATCACTTCATAGGCGATTGTTTGACTGTCCATTGCCATTCGTTCAAGTGGGTAGCCAGACCAAATAAGGTCAGCATGTTCTGCTTTCTGCAGGATTTGCTCTGGTATTTTGCTGACATCTGCTACGATTAAATCCATAGATACTCTTCCCACTAGAGGGGCCGCATGACCGCCAATGCCAACCAGGGCGATTTTATTCCGTTCTGGCTGAAATAAAGCTCGGGCATAGCCATCAGCATATCCTACGCCAATTGTTGCTAGTTTCATCGCGGCCTCTGCCGCAAATTCTGCGCCATAGCCAACAGATTGTCCCTTATCTATGTCTCTTATTTGGAGGATTTCAGCCTGCCAATTCAACACTGGTTTCAGTTGTTTATCTTTTGTTGCCGGATCAGTCATAGCCCCATACAGGCTGATACCAGGCCGAGTCAGATCAAAATGATATCTTTCTGCTAGAAAAATGCCAGCACTGTTGGCCAGGCTCTTTGGGGCGTATTCAATTTGGGTTGCTAGGGTTGAGAACATGTTCAGCTGTTCTGCGTTCAAGCTGTGCAGGGGGCTATCTGCACATGCCAAATGGCTCATCACAAGGCAAAGTGGCAAGGGGCTGCCAGGGTTGAGATGTTCTTCTAGTCTCTGAATTTCATTCGGGGCAAGACCCAGACGGCTCATTGCCGTATCTATATGGAGAGCTGAGGGCAAAGAGGAAGAATTTGCTCTGTTGAAGTTAACAAGATGTTCAATTTGTTCTGTTGTATTTATAACTGGTGTCAGCTTAAAGGCCTGATATTCTGTCAATTCATTAGCCTTTGGCCCTTCTAAAACAAAGATGTGAGAGGGCTTTTCTACTAAAGACTGCCTTAAGGTCACAGCCTCATCTAACTGCGCCACAAAAAAATGTCTGCAGCCGCTGTCATATAGTGCATGGCTGACAGGCACCATACCCAATCCATAGCCGTCAGCTTTAACGGCTGCAGCTGTAATGCATCTAGGTGCGCTGCAGCTGTCCAGATATTGATAATTTGATTTTAAGGCGTTTAAATTTATGTTGAGCTGCGAGGCGCCCATGTCCTCTCCATGATCCTGCTTACCCTGCTGGGTCTTTATGTCTATTTAGGATAGGCGGAAATTTGGTTTTCGTCATTCAAAAATCTGTATAGGAGCAACGTGATCAGAAACTGTCAGGTAATTTATTCGCATCAGCAAGATCTGCAAATTTAGTCAGGCGGCCATCAAAGCTGACATTTGCCGTCCCAATTGGCCCATGGCGTTGCTTTGCAATAATGATTTCTGCTTTTCCCGTCGCCCTTTCAAGTCGTTCCTGCCAGAGCTGGTATCGCAGATTATATTTTTCTTGAGTTTCATTTTCCTTTAGTTCTGGCTCTCCCTTATTCAAATAATATTCCTCCCGATACACAAACATCACCACATCAGCATCTTGCTCAATTGAACCTGATTCGCGCAGGTCAGCGAGATTTGGATGCTTGTCTTCCCGTTGTTCAACAGCACGTGAAAGTTGGGAAAGGGCAAGAACTGGAACATCAAGCTCCTTCGCCAAACTTTTTAGAGAGCGACTGATATTTGATATTTCCTGTACCCTATTCTCTGGCCGTAAACCTAGTTGCGCCTGCAACAATTGTAGATAATCAACAACGATAAGACCAAGTCCCTTTGTGCGTTTTAATCGCCTGGCCCGGCTAGCAATCTGGCTTACAGACAGAGCTGGAGTGTCATCAATGAAGAAGGGGGCTCTTGAAATCTGCTCGCTGGCTTCAACAAGTGCCAGAAATTCACGGTCATTTATTCTACCCCTTCGAATATTGTCAGAATCAAGACCAGATCTTTCAGCCAGAATACGGGTGCCAAGCTGTTCTGAAGACATTTCCAAAGAGAAAAAAGCAACTGGTACGGCTGTTTCATCTGTGCGTGTTGTTGTTGCAGCATGAAACGCGATATTTGTTGCAAGTGCGGTTTTACCCATTGCTGGCCGCCCAGCCAGAATTAGCAAGTCAGATTTGTGAAAGCCGCCTAAAAGATTATTCAGGCCAGTTAGGCCTGTGCTGACACCTGAAAGGTGTCCTTCTGTCTTAGTTGCAGCTTCAGCAATATTTATTGTTTCAGTTAGAACAAGATCAAAAGATTTTAATCCATGTTCAGCAGTGTCATCCTCCGCAAGCGTATAGAGTTGTTGTTCAGCAGCTTCGATTTGTGTTTGTGCTGGAATGTCAATATCGGGGTTCCGAGCATCATGAATGACATTATCTGAAATTCTAACCAACTCGCGACGCAGGAAGGTTTGATGGACAACATCTGCATAATCCTTCGCTTCGGAAATAGAGATGACGCCATCAACCAAGTCCCCTAGATAGCTGGCGGCTCTGTCATCACCGAATCCCACATGATCATGGAAGAAAGTTTTTAAAGTCACTGGGCTGGCCAATTGGGCGCGGCTGATTAGGCGTGTGGCAACTTCAAATATCTGGACATGCAAGGGGTCATAAAAATGCTCAGGGCGCAGTTGAACATTAAGCCCGTCTAGAATGTTGTTATCCAGCAGAAGCGCGCCAAGGAAGTTCTGCTCTGCTTGCAGGTTATTAGGAAGTTCGCGGAGCCTCTCACCGCCTGTAGACAAAGAGACCAAGTTCGAAGGATTCTGTTCTGAAGCTGATTCGGACATGAAATCAGACTACGTCTTTCTAGTTATTAGGGGAAGCTGTGAAATTTGGGGATAGCGGGAATAACACGAATTTTTCATCACATTGACAATAAAAAACCAGCCCTAAATTTGATTAGCGCCGGTTTATTTATCAGCTTGAAGAATCAGATGTCAGGTGTCTACTTACTCTCCATTGCCCGTATCAGCCTTATTGGTTTCTGTCTCTTTAGATTTATTTGCTATATTGTTGGCGACATCAGCTTTTTCGGCGTTCGTTCCTGCCGTGACTTGGGGTGCTTCTTCAAAATCGCTATCTTCAATTGCGACCACTGCCTTTCCTGTCTTGGCCTGTGTTTCAGCCTCTTCAAGAGAGCGGGCAACATTTACTGTTACAATGGCGTCAACTTCAGCATGAAGTGATACACGGATAGGAAAAAGGCCAAGGGTTTTAATGGATTTATCCATATTTACTTGACGCTTATCCAAGTTATGACCGGCTTCCATAATGGCATCAGCAATATCTCGTGAACTTACTGAACCGAAAAGTTGGCCCATCTCTGATGCTGCTCGCACTAAAGCAACAGTCAGCCCACCCATGGCATCAGCTTTATTTTCAGCAGCAGCTTTTGCGTCTGCGTTGAGTGTTTCACGCTCAGAACGTTCAGTTTCGAACTTTTCAAGATTCTCTTTATTTGCACGGAGGGCTTTGCCTGTGGGCAGAAGATAGTTCCGCGCATATCCAGGTTTTACAGTTACAACGTCACCAAGCTTTCCTAAGTTTTCTATGCGTTCGAGCAATATAATTTGCATAACGTTATGTCCTTTCCGCTATTTAGCTAATCACGTAGGGCATAAGTGCTAGATACCGCGCACGCTTTATAGCGGTTGATAATTCCCGCTGTTTCTTTGCTGAGACAGCAGAAATGCGAGACGGAACAATTTTTCCTCGTTCTGAGGTAAAGCGGGTAAGTAGTTTTACATCCTTATAATCAATTTTAGGTGCATTGGGGCCAGAGAATGGACATGATTTCCGACGGCGACCTTGTGGTCTGCGGACAGCACTTCTTGTGATTTGCAATTGTGTCATGGCTTACTCCTCAGTTTCATCTTCAGATGTCGTTTGCTCAGCTGCACCTGATGTATTATCTGCTGTTTCGTCGTGGGTTCCAACATTACGTCCAGATGATGAACGGTCGCTCCGGTCACCGCGTCCTCCACGCTCAGGCTTGGCAGCCTGCATCATTATAGATGGGTCTTCTAAAACCTCTTCAATAGTGATATTCATGAAGCGCAGAACATCTTCATTAAGCCCCATGATACGCTCATATTCAGCTAGAGTTTCTGGGTCTGTTTCCAAGTTCAACATGACATAGTGGCCTTTCCGGTTTTTCTTTACCCGATAGGCAAGAGTGCGCAGGCCCCAATATTCATGTTTGTGAATCTTGCCACCCCCATTTTCAATTATATCAGAAAATTCTTTTGTTAGATTTTCAACCTGTGTGGTAGAAATATCTTGGCGTGCAATAAATACGCTCTCATAAAGCCGCATCTGTTTCTCCTTTTGGCTAATCGTGAAGAGCAGTTCCAAACCGCTTTTTCACAAACCAGCTTTTTCGGCGTAAAGCTGGCAAGGATGGGATAAACTGTTGGGGGCGATTAAAAATGAAAAGTCCACCCCCGACGATTGCTAGGTTATGCGCCGATGCGTTGAAAAAATCAAGTCTTGATTCTCTGTCAGTGACTGGCCTATCACAAAAGATAAATATGCGCTTTTAAGATGAGTAAGCTAAAGGGAGCAAAACTGAATCATGGCAGTTACAGCATTTCTTTTTCCAGGGCAGGGATCTCAGGTGGTGGGTATGGCCAGCATGCTTGCGCAGAACAGCAAAATTGCAAAGGATATCTTATCTGAAATTGATGATGCCCTTGACTTTAAATTGTCAGCTCTCATGGCTGAGGGCCCTACAGATGACCTGCAGCTAACCCAAAACGCGCAGCCTGCCTTATTTACAAGTTCAATCTGCACCTTGCGCGTTTTGCAGAACCAGACTGGGAAAAACATTTATGAACTGTGCAGTTATGTTGCCGGCCATTCTTTGGGTGAATATTCAGCCCTTTGTGCGGCTGGCAGTTTGGGCATTGCGGAAACGGCACGCCTACTGCACCTTCGTGGCCAATCTATGCAACGGGCAGTTCCTGTTGGTGAAGGGGCCATGGCTGCTTTGATTGGTGCTGATTTGGCCCTTGCCGAAGAAATTGCAATTGACTCGACTGATGCAGGGCTTGTGCAGATAGCGAATGACAATGCTGATGGCCAGATTGTGCTGAGCGGGTCCAGTGCGGGTATTGAAAAGGCGATGGACGTTGCTAAGGATAAAGGCCTGCGCCGTGTGGTCAAACTGCCTGTAAGCGCCCCGTTTCATTGTCAAATGATGTCCCCAGCAGCCGATGCCATGGCAGAGGCATTGGCCGAAATTGACTTTAAGAATGCGAGCGTTCCTGTGGTGCAGAATGTGACCGTTAAGCCTGAGACTTCTGCCGATATTTTGCGCAAAAATCTAGTCAGTCAGGTCACAGGCCGGGTAAGATGGCGTGAAACTATGAATTTTTTCAATCATGCAGAGGTGACTGACTTTGTTGAGCTAGGCACAGGGAAGGTTCTGTCTAGTCTTGCAAAACGTGCAGCACCGGGTGCACATATTCATGCACTTGATACGCTTGATGACATTCTGGCCTATCTGGGATGACAGGGAAGGAAAGACAGCTTATGTTTGATTTATCAGGGAAAACCGCATTGGTCACCGGGGCTAGCGGGGGCATTGGATCTCAGATTGTGACAGCTTTGCACGCTCAGGGCGCCACAGTGATTTTGCATGGGACACGTGCTGACAGGCTGGCCAGTCTGCAGGAAAGCCTCGGTGAGCGTGCCTATTATCTGCCAGCTGACCTTTCAGACCGTAAAGCGGTGTTGAAGATGATGGAAACCGCAACTGAGCTTGCTGGACCAGTAGATATTCTGGTGAATAATGCTGGAATCACGCGTGATAACCTGTTCATGAGGATGAAGAATGAGGATTGGGATGATGTGTTGGCAATCAACATGACCTCATCGATGCTGCTCTGCCGGTCAGCTATTCGTTCGATGATGAAAGCCAGATGGGGTCGCATCATTTCCATCTCATCTATTGTTGGCGTGACCGGTAATCCCGGTCAGACAAACTATGCCGCCTCAAAAGCCGGAATGATCGGTTTTAGTAAATCATTGGCTGCCGAGGTGGCCAGCCGTGGTATCACCGTTAATGTAATTGCGCCAGGCTTCATTGAAACACCGATGACTGATGTGTTGAACGACAACCAGAAATCTGCGTTACTGGCCAATGTGCCCTCAGGGCGACTGGGGCGGGGCAGCGAAATTGCTGCAGCTGTGGTGTATCTTGCTAGTGAGGAAGCGGCCTATGTGACAGGAGCAACGTTGCATGTGAATGGCGGTATGGCCATGCTCTGAGCCAGATTGCAGCAAAGGTTCTGAATATCCTGCTTTTTTGGCTGGAAATTACTATTTAACTATGATATCACCCCGCTTGAAAATACAGAACCAGCGTCCTGCTGGCCACACAATACCTTAAAGGTGATATGAAATGAGTGATATTGCAGATCGCGTAAAGTCAATTGTTGTTGAGCATCTTGGTGTAGAAGGCGACAAGGTGATGGATGGTGCTTCTTTCATCGATGATTTGGGCGCAGACAGCCTGGATACAGTTGAACTGGTTATGGCATTTGAAGAAGAATTTGGATGCGAAATTCCTGATGACGCAGCTGAAAAGATCCTGACAGTCAAAGATGCTGTTGATTTCTTGCAGGAAAACGCTGCTTAAAGCCAACAGGTTTTCTACATTTCAATCCAGCGCTAATCTGCAGCTCATAGCGAGTACGCAAATCCGCGCTGGATTTTTTTTGACTTGAACTAGGAGGTGGTTTTGTCGCACTTTTTAAACAATAACAGTGATAAATTATTTGCTCTGAGCCATTCAGATAAAATAAAGAGGACAAAATGCGCCGAGTTGTAATAACAGGAATGGGTATTGTCTCTCCCCTGGGAACAGGCCTTGACCATAACTGGACGAAACTGATAGCCGCTGAGAGTGGTATTGGTCGCATTGATGGCTTTGAAATTGACGATCTGTCCTGCCAGATTGCCGGTCAGGTTCCACAGGATGGCTCTAAGGGGGCACTCGAGCTTGATGCGTTTATTGAATCGAAGGAACAGCGTAAATTAGACCGATTTATCCAGTTGGGGATCGTTGCAGCAGTTGAAGCGGTGCATCATTCTGGCTGGATGCCCGTTAAGCCCGAAGACCAAGACAGATCTGGGGTGATGATTGGATCAGGTATTGGCGGTTTGCAAACAATTGTTGAAACCAGCCAACTTCTTGATAAACGTGGTCCCCGCCGGATTAGTCCGTTTTTTATTCCGTCTGCATTGATAAATCTGATTTCAGGTCAGATATCCATAAGGTTTGGCTATCGTGGACCAAATCATGCTGTGGTAACGGCCTGTTCAACAGGTGCACATGCGATTGGTGATGCGGCTAGGCTTATCGCCTTTGACGATGCTGATGTGATGCTTGCCGGGGGGGCAGAAGCAGCTGTATGTCGACTTGGCATTGCTGGCTTTGCAGCTGCCCGCGCTTTATCCACTTCATATAATGACTGTCCGGAGATAGCCTCACGTCCTTATGATACGGGAAGAGATGGTTTTGTGATGGGTGAAGGGGCTGGTGTTGTGGTTCTGGAAGAGCTTGAGCATGCCAAGGCACGTGGGGTTAACATCTATGGCGAAGTCAAAGGTTACGGCCTTTCTGGTGACGCTCATCACATTACAGCTCCAGCAGAAGATGGAAATGGTGGATTTCGATCGATGGAAGCAGCATTGAAGCGCGCCGGACTTGATGTGTCAGAGATTGATTATATCAACGCGCATGGCACATCCACGCCACTTGGGGATGTGATTGAAGCGAATGCGGTTCGGCGCCTTCTGGGCAACGAATCTTTTGTATCAATGTCTTCCACCAAAAGCTCTACAGGTCATTTGCTTGGAGCGGCGGGTGCCATTGAGGCTATTTTTTCTACAATGGCTGTTGATCAAGATATTGTTCCCCCAACGCTGAACTTGCGTGATCCTGAGCCTAAATTAGACGGGCTTGATCTTGTGCCTCTTGAAGCGAAGAAACGACCAGTTCGCAATGCCATGTCTAATAGTTTTGGTTTTGGGGGAACAAATGCTTCGTTAATTATTGGCAAAGTTGACGCGTGAGTGGCGCCGAACAATATAAAGCTGACCAGCCTGAAAAGAAGCGACTCATTTTTATTGTTAGTCGCTTTGTGATTGTTTGCGGTATTGCTGCAAGCACTGCAGCCCTCGCAGGATATTTGTATATTGATGTTATGAGGGCCAACAAAGGGCCTCATCAGGAAACGGTTCTGTTTGATGTGCCTTCTGGGGCTGGTTTGTTTAAGATTAAGCATGATTTATTCCGGGCTGGTGTCGTCAGCCATCCTTGGCAATTTCATCTTGCTGTCATGTTTTCATCAAAAGAATTTGTACCCAAAGCAGGTGAATATGAGATACCCGCAAAAGCCTCGCTTGATCAGGTTATGTATATCCTTCATTCGGGACGAGTGTTTCAGCGTAAACTGACAATCATTGAAGGATGGCGTTCATTTGAAGTAATGCAGGCTTTGAATAATGCAGAGGAAATGAGTTCTGTCATTTTGCGGCCACCTGATGAAGGCAGCGTGTTTCCAGATACCTATTTCTACGCAAAGGGCACAGATCGGCGAACTTTGCTTACACAGATGCAAGCTAAAATGGAAATGATTTTGGCAGAGATTTGGGCTGAACGCGCTGCTGATTTGCCGCTAAAAGACCCCGAAGATTTGTTGAAACTGGCGTCCATCATAGAAAAGGAGACAGGCGCATCTGGCGAAAAATCGTTGATCTCTTCAGTCTTTGTGAACCGGCTTCAAAGAAAAATGCGCCTCCAGTCTGATCCAACGGTATCCTATGGCCTTTCTTTAAAAAAGTCATTAAAACGAACGCTTACGAAATCAGATTTGGCTAGCTTGCATAAATGGAACACATACCGCATCAAAGGGCTGCCGGAAACGCCCATAGCCAACCCCGGCTACCAGGCGCTTTATGCAGCAGCACATCCAATGAAAGCAGATTATTTATATTTTGTAGCAAATGGTCGAGGAGGCCATAATTTTGCAAAAACACTGGACGATCATAATCATAATGTTAGACATTACAGAAGCATAATGCGTAAAAAGAAAAAGAGCCAAACCCAATAATCCTCGTAGACGTGGCATAGGAATAAGGTGAAATGATAACGAGACAAGGGTTGATGCTAGTGCTGTCTTCACCATCAGGGGCAGGAAAAACGTCTATTGCGCGCGCGCTTCTTACCCGTGACGGTGAAATCACTATGTCCGTGTCAGCAACCACTCGGCCAAGGCGTCCAGGTGAGACCGAAGGCAAAGACTATTTTTTTGTAAATGAACAGAAATTCAAAACTGATGTCAATAAAGGCCTATTTCTGGAATATGCCTTTGTATTTGAGAACTATTATGGAACTCCTTTAGGACCAGTTCAAAAACTCTTGTCATCCGGCTGCGATGTTCTTTTTGATATTGACTGGCAAGGTACTCAGCAGATCAAGGCAAAGGCACGTGATGATTTAGTTTCTATCTTTGTTTTGCCGCCTTCCACAACTGAACTGGAAAAGCGGTTAATTACACGGGCTCAGGACTCAGCTGAAGTGGTTGCCGGCCGAATGGCCCGGGCAGCTGATGAGATGAGCCATTATCCTGAATATGACTATATCGTAGTCAATCATGATCTAGGTCAGTCAATCGATGCTGTCCACACTATTCTGAAAGCCGAACGTTTGCGCAGAAGCCGCCAAGCTGGCCTAACTGAGTTTATGAAACAGTTGCGTGAGGGCAGCTGTTAGCGGTAATTAGTTATGCGTGAAGAGATTTTGCTGCCTCATTTTGTTTGCAAGCCTCGTGAAAGTTTCAATTGACAGCTCCTGCGGTCGGGCGGTGGGTTCAATATCAGCTGATAGAAGTAATGTTTCCCCACCATATTTTTTGAGAGAAGCTCGCAGCATTTTGCGTCTCTGTCCAAAGGCGATTGTGGTTATTGNTTCAAGNTCTTCTTTCCTGCANTNATATAAAGGCTNTGGNTNTGGGATTAAATGAACAACNGAGGAGNNAATTNTNGGNGACGGTATAAAAGCTTGNGGGGGAANATCAAATTTNANTTCTGNCTGNCAGAGCCATTGAGTNAGAATAGATAATCNNCCATATGANTTGTNACCAGGTTGGGCAACNANCCGTTCTGCAACNTCTTTTTGAAACATCAGAGTAAAAGANGCAAATTCGNTNGCGTGATCAAGCCAAGTCAGCAGAAGAGCAGTCGCAATATTATANGGAAGATTAGCTACAATTTTTCGCGGAGCCTTTCCCATTTTCCAGATTGGTTGCTTCATCGCATCTTCTTCAAGCAGGATTAAATGCCCGTNTGTTGCAGCAACGACAGGTTCGAGAAACTGAGCTGCCCGCCGGTCTTTTTCAATGGCAATAACTTTCTCTGCACCCTCTAGGAACAGGGCACGGGTTAATCCGCCGGGGCCAGGCCCTATTTCAAACACTGTTCCCTCGAGAGGTGATGCTGCTTTGGCGATCCGTTGAGTAAGGCTGAGGTCAAATATAAAATTCTGGCCCAGTGACTTTTTGGTCTTAAAATTTTTTTGACTAATCATCTGCCGCAAAGGTGGTAGGGCTGAAATTTTATCTACAATCGAGGTCATGTTGAATATATCTGCTTGGCTAATGCCATCTGCTGGGCAGTGTTAATAGCACAGATTATACTTCCAGGGTGACTGTTAAACCTTGCCGCTCGGTCAAAAGCTGTTCCATGATCAGGCGATGTGCGGATAAAGCTTAGACCCAGTGTGATGTTTACAGTTCTGAAAAAATCAATAGTTTTCACAGGAATTAGAGCTTGGTCATGATACATGCATAAAACGACATCATAGTCGTCTCGTTTTTCAGAATAAAACAGGCTGTCAGCAGCAAACGGCCCCAGCAATGATGTTTTTTCAATTTCTTGGATTTGTATGAGTGGGACAAGTTTATCTGTCTCAAATCTGCCTAGATTCCCATCTTCGCCAGCATGAGGATTNAGGCCGGCAATAGCTATACGCGGNAAAGGACANTTAAAGTACTGGCGTAGGGCNGTGTCTANAACCTCAATAGANCGTTTGAAGAGANTAGGAGTGATTGATTTTTCAACATCNGATAATGGAATATGAATTGTCAAAGGGACAACACGTAAAGCCGAATTGGCGAGCATCATGACAGGAAAGCTCTCTGGTTTATCAAGCGCAGCAAGAAACTCAGTGTGTCCTGGAAATTCAAATCCATGTTCATACAAAACTGACTTGGCAATGGGATTTGTTACCATAGACGAAAACTGGCCTTGCTTNACTTGTTTNACAGCCTGTTTAATTGAATCAATAATTGTTGGTGAGTTTCTTGGGTCAGGCTGGCCAACTAACGGCATAATTTGCCATTCAATTGCCCAAACACTGCATTTTTCAGTCGACAAATTAGCGGTGGGATCAAAAGTTGTAAAGGCAATATCCAGGCCAGTAGCGAGGGCAACTGAGGACAAATGTTCAATGTCACCCATCAGCACAATATTCTTTTGCCCTTCTGACCACGCCTTAAGGGCAATCTCAGGTCCGATTCCAGATGGGTCCCCAGGTGTTATTAGAGCTGGCTTGATACCATTCATGTGGTGTTGTCTTTATAGATAATAGAAGCTTGTCTTTGAAGCCTCAGTAAAAACCGGCCGCTGAGCGTAGAAACAAGTTTTTCCAGTTCAGCTTGCTCAATTTCCTTTAGATCAGGCAAATCAAGCTCTGGCGCTTTTTTATCNCATAGCATGAAAACGATTATTCCCTCACTAAAATCAATNGGGGCTGTCCTTTCACCTACATCAAGGTCAAGAACCACTTTTTGCAGTTGCGGATTGAGGTCTCCTATGGTCAGATTCTTGAGCAGTGGAGGAATGTCTGGTGCCAAAGTGCCGGCAAGAGTTGCCATGTCAGAACAGTTGTTAATCGGCTTTGTCTGATGAAAAAGCAGTTCAGAAACCATCTGCCTTCTTTCAATTGAGGCAGTTAGGGGAATTGGAGCGACTGCACGGGCCAGAACAATTTCTGTTTCAAGTAGATCTAGCTGACCATTTTCTCGCATCTCGGTTTTACGTAGAATAAATATTTGACCTCCTAATGATAGAGGCCCAACAATTTGACCATTNTCAATTGACAGAAGAGGCGTTCTGATTTCACTAGGAAGGCGAGAAGTAAAAACCCAATCAACTAACCCACCCCTGCTCGCAGTGGCGGCATCAGAATATTGTTGCGCAATGCTGGCAAAATCTGCTCCATCNTCTAATGCGGCGACAATTTTTTCNCCAAGAGATAANGTCGCNTCAAGGGAACGATTAGGATTCGGTAAAAGAATNATTTCACTGAACCGAACCTGAGGCTCGCTTTTGAGCTGNATTAATCTGTCAAGCTCTTGTTNNGCAGTTTTTTTAATTTTCGCAAATTGNCGCTTGAANTTTAGGCGCAGAGCATTGCTCCACAATATGTCAGCCTTGATTTTGTTCAAAACTGTGCGCTGTGGAATGTTCAATTCTTTTAGAACTTGAGAACCTGGCTTGCCATCACGGCCAAAATTGCCATCTAAAATTTTTTGGGCCGCACTGTTTAACCTTGGAATGATTCCAGGCACAACACTCTCTCCAAACTGCTGTTTAAGCCTGTCTGCAATCAACCCTTGTAAGGCATCCCTACGCAGGATTTTGTCAGACACCTTAAGTTGAGTGGCTCTGCGCAAATAACTGACCCGGTCGGTCAATTCAAGATTTGTTATCGGTTCACTGTTTACTAGCGCAATTACTCTTAACTCATCCTTTGCTTGCGAGGGAGCGCTACTCAATAATGCTGAAAATACTGCTGTCAAGGCGATGCAAAGGCCGGCATACATGTATACCTTTCTCCGCTTTGTCATACTTGTTTTAATAACCTGATGGCATTTTGGCATGATGATTTTTCCTTATTCATCAACGCGAGCAAGCAGGAACCCACTGAAAAGACAGATAAGCAACGCAGGTGCCCAGCCCGCTAGCACATAAGGTAGTTTTGCTGTGTTGCCAAGCAGATAGACAATATCTGAAAGAAAATAAACTCCAAAACCACTCCCAAGTCCAAGAACAATAAGACGTGTTTTTGTTTGCCGTGAAAAATGCAAAAGTGTAAAGCATGCAGCCAACATTGCTAGCCCAACGAGTTTGAACGGAGTTGATAGCAACTGATGAAAAAACACTAAGTGTTGATTTACTGGCAAGCCAGCACGTTTTTGAACGGCAATNAAGCTNGGCAGTTTGTAAATGCTTACAGTTTTTGGTGGTAATTTGCTTTCTGCCAAGTCAGAGGGTTTGAGTGCAGTCGGTAACATTACATCACCTAAAAANACACGTTGACCATCATTTTGAATGCGAACAGCATTTGAAATTATCCAGCTACTATTTACCAGCTTCATTTCATCAGCTTTAATGCGCCAGTCCAGTTGGCCATCTTCCTGAATTTGATAGATTAATGGAGATCTGATTAATGATTCCTCGACCTTTAAGGTTGCTCCNTTNATGATGAAATTNTTCCCTGATTCAACGTCGCGCATCCAGATACCATTTGTTGAAACTGATAATTCAGACTGCCGGTTATTTCCGAATATTTCTCCCATTAGGTATTCATATTGCTTCGCTGTAGTTGCGGCAATTGGGTTAAAAACTGTGATGTGGAACAACCCAAAGGCGAAAACGGTCGCGATTACCGGAAGTAAGGCTTGCCAGATATTCTGTCCTGTTGTTCGACCAACNAGAAATTCATGNGAACGTCCCCAGTAATAAAAGCATATCATGGAACCAAANAGAACCGCAAAAGGTAGAANTTTATCTACAANNGTGGGGATNTTNGTGATTCCAAGGNANACAANATACANTGAAGATAATTCTGGNGCTTTTTGNCCNGCGCGCCGNAAAAGTTCAATGATTTCAATAAATGTAATGAAGCTGATCAGCACAAGAAGAGTTAGAAACAGAAACTTTGCGTACTTTCTTGACATATAGGCAATTAATGTCAAAGGAATGGATGAAAAAAAAGACATTACTATCCACCTCTTGATGTGTTGAGAGAAGTTTGTTTTCGAAACCGCGACCAAAAAATTGAAAAGGCAGTTGGATTCACAATAAGATAAAGGCCGAAAATCATTGGGAGAAGAATAACCAGATATAATGACGGCCATAACAAAGGCGTGTTGGCTGTAAGCGATCGGGTTATGATCAGCCCTGTTTGTATCAATACGCCTAGCAGAGCCACGGTCAGTATTCTTCTGTTAACCGTTTCGCGCAATATTCGGCCATGGAGCATGATAGATGTTGCAAGAATGACCAAACATAGCGCTATAAATGGCGAGGCAATACGATAATGCCCCATGGCCTTACGATCATTTGCATATTTGACAGGCAAGGTGTCTGGAGGAAAGAGCAAATTAAGAATATTTTCTTCATGAGAATCAAGAATATTACGTTGAGATGAAGTTGTTGAATTTTGCCCAATGTCTAGCGTGTGCGTTTCGAACGAAAGAGAGGCAGTGGAGGAGCCATCTAAGGCTAATTCTGTTCTCTGTCCGTTGCGTAAGATAAAGAAGGGTCGGCTATCAGAAACCAAAAATTGCCCTGTTTCTGAGGTAAGTGTAATGAGACGGTCTGGATTGCGAGCATCCTGAATAAAGACACGCCCAACCTTATTTTGACTGATGCGTTCGCCAACAAATAATGTCATGTCATCTGCAATATCTATAAAAACATTGTCTTGAACTAACAGTTTGGGAATTGAAGCTCTCACAAGTATTTGTAATTCCTTAAATTTAGAATATCCATAGGGTAGAATAATGAGTGAATTCACTGAAAGGATTGCCGTCAGAAGAAGGCCAAACAAAATAGGTATTTTGCTGAACTGGCTGGGGCTGATTCCTATTGCCTGCATCACAATCAATTCACGATCAGTTAAAAACCGATAAATTGTCCAGATTACGCCAATAAAACCTGCCATGGGCAGGGCAATTATCAACCAGAGCGGCATCGGCAACAAAGACAACAGAATGAAATCAAAAAAAGACGCGTCCTTATTGACAACAAGCTCTAACATTCGAAGGGCATGATTTAGCCAGACAACCGCTAAAAGACTGGCTAAAACCAACAGAGTGGTGGAGGAGAACTGTCGGAACAGGTAACCATGAAAATTCATCTGGCCCTCATTTCCCGCATACGACACATTGATGAACACGATCCTTTACGACATAATCTTTGGGATCGTGAGTAGATACCATAATCAAATTGCTTTTTCTAGTCAGCTTAAGTTCTCTAAGCAATCAAATGAAGTGGACAACAGCACATACCACTGGATAAATCTTTTCAAGTCTTCTACATAATGAAAACATAATATCTAATAAAGATTGATCGCTGCAGAGAGGAAAACCCATGCCTCATTATTTAACCATTCATTTTTCTGCGAAATCTTCTGAAAGTCGTGCCCGGCTTGTTCTCATGCATGCAAATGAAGGTATCGTCAATAAAGTGGATAAAGACCAGATGAAAACACTATTGGCTGCCTGTGATTCAGCTGATTTTTCAGGTGAGTCTGGTCAATTTTTACCTGTCCATTCTGTCCATGGACCTGTTCTGATTGCCGGAATTGGAAAAGGGATAGATACAGGTCAGTCAGCTGAGACGTGGGGCGGACGGTTGTTTGCACAAATGAAGTTAGCTCCCTTTAATCTGTTGCAGATAGATGCTGACCTATTGCCAGCGGATATCATGCCGTCGGTCCTATGTGGGGCCCTATCAGCAAGTTATTATTTCGGTCAGTATTTCACAGTCAAAAAGCCAGAAACAATCGCGGCAGAATTGCTTGTGACTTCTGCAAATGAAGCAAAGCTGTCACGGTCATGGCAAAAGTATAAAGCACTAGTTGCAGGTGTATTCACCGCGCGTGACTTGCTGTATGAGCCTGCTAATGTTTTATATCCACAGGAATTCGCTCGTCGCTGCACTGAGCTGGAGGCGATTGGCCTGGATGTGCAGATAATTCCTGAAAAACAACTTCAAAAACTAGGCATGGGCGCACTGCTTGGCGTGGGACAGGGGTCACGTCGTGACTCAGCAGTTGTTGTGATGAACTGGCGAGGTGGCAGTGATGAGGCACCGATCGCTTTAGTGGGCAAAGGCGTCTGCTTTGATACAGGTGGTATTTCATTGAAACCAGCCAAGGGTATGGAAGATATGAAATGGGATATGGGCGGAGCAGCAGCAGTTACTGGTACAATGCACGCATTAGCTGGCCGTAAGGTAAAACGAAATGTTGTAGGCATTGTTGGCCTTGTAGAGAATATGCCAGATGGCAACGCGCAGCGACCAGGTGATGTAGTGACGTCTTTATCAGGTCAGACTATCGAAGTCATTAACACAGATGCTGAAGGCAGGTTGGTTCTGGCAGATATTTTGACATATGTGCAGGATAAATTTAAGCCACAGGCAATTGTAAATTTAGCAACATTGACAGGCGCGATCATTGTCTCTCTGGGAAAGGAATATGCTGGTTTGTTTTCCAATAATGATGTGCTGGCTAATGCAGTGACAACTGCTGGTGGCCATGTGGGAGAGAAATGCTGGCGCATGCCGATGGAAAAAGCATATGATGATATGTTGAAATCACATATCGCAGATATGAAAAATATTGGTGGCCCTTATGGGGGTGCAATTACTGCGGCCTGTTTCCTAAATCGGTTTATTCAAAATGATACGCCCTGGGTGCATCTGGATATTGCTGGAAAAGCTTGGTCAGAAAAAGCGAAGCCAACAGTTCCCAAAGGAGGAACCGGGTTTGGCGTAAGGCTATTGAATCAGATGATAGATGACTGGGTGGACATGAAATAGATGGATGAGGAAAAGGAAACCAATCAGTTTTTCGAACAAGCTGAACCAGCTCTGTTGCAGATTGACTTTTATCATTTGCGGGACGCTGATCTGGCAACACCGCTAGCTATGCTTGCACATAAAACAGTTACATCTGGTCATAAGCTTCTTATCATTGCGCAAAAGGACTACCATGCTGCTATCAGTGAAAGACTGTGGTCGTTCCGGCCAGACAGCTTTCTGGCTCATGCTGCAGATGAGGATCAGGGTCATGAACATGCACAGATATGGCTGACAAGTGATGTTGCTGCAAATCAGATTGACGCCCGTTTTTTAGCATTGACCGCAGGACTTGAACCGCCCGAAGTTCAAAAATTTGATCGGGTATTTAACTTGTTTGACGGAACAAGTCAGACAACTGTCTCTGCCGCACGCGACAGCTGGAAACGCTGGTCTGGAGCAGATGATGTTACCTGTCGGTATTTTGCGCAGGATGATCAGGGCTGCTGGAGCCAGAAAAAATAAGGTATGGTAATAGTTGCTTCCTGCTGAAACATAGCAAAAATAGCTCTTGTCTTCCCGCCTGAGTTTGATATAAGGCGGCCACTAGCAGCGTACATGGACGTATCAACTGCGTTTTCTTTTCAAAAGGATTTTATTATGGTGGCTTCACGCACATTTTCCATTATCAAACCAGATGCCACGCGTCGTAATTTGACAGGGGCGATTAATTCTAAAATCGAAGATTCTGGGCTGAGAATTGTTGCCCAGAGACGCATTCACATGAGTCGTGAACAAGCGCAGATGTTTTATTCTGTTCATGCTGAGCGGCCATTCTATAATGACCTTGTTGACTTCATGACTTCAGGCCCGGTTGTGGTGCAGGTGCTTGAAGGTGAGAACGCTGTGACGACATACCGCGAAATCATGGGGGCTACCAATCCAGCTGACGCGGCTGACGGCACAATCCGCAAATTATTCGCGGAGTCTATTGAAGCCAATTCCGTACATGGCTCTGATAGCGACGATAACGCGGTGATCGAAATCGCTCATTTTTTTTCGGAAGACGACATTGTTGGATGACAAGCTGTTTATAAAAATTTAAAAAAAGCGAGGTGATATAGTCTCGTTTTTTTTATTTCAGAACCATTTTCAAACAAGGAAATAGGCCATAAGGGCAAGTGTGATTATAATCGCCACGACAATATATTTTGAAAAGTTTAAAAAGCCTTCATAAAAGGCGAGATTATTCTTGGCATGTTTGTCAAACTTGTCTGTATTCATAAATTTATGCCTCGGTTCAGATGTTTGAGTTTCTGCCCTATTTATGCCTTTACCAAGCGATGAAATCAAGATGGCACAAAAGTGTTTTTACTGTTTAGGTATTCAGCTTAATGATGGAAAGGTAATCGTTCCTGCTGAGACAGCGCTTAGGCGAGAAGTATCATACCATATGACCGTTTGGTTTTGCAGGTTTAGTGCGCCTTCGCTGAGAGCTGTAATTACAGCAGGATAAAGCTGGTGTTCGCACCTCAACACTCTGTCTGCTAGAGATTGCTCAGTATCATCAGTCCTTACAGCGAGTTTAGCCTGCGCGATTAACGGACCGTCATCAAGGGAAGCGGTGACCATATGAACAGAAACACCATGCTCACTACGTTTATCAGCAAGAACCCGAGCATGTGTGTTTAAGCCTTTGTAATCTGGCAATAATGAGGGGTGGATATTGATAATGCGGCCATTAAATCTTTCAATGAAGGTTCCGGATAGCACAGACATATATCCTGCCAATACAATCAAATCTGGTTTTGGGCGTGCCAGCTGTTCGGCTAGTTTCGCTTCATGTTCTTGCTTAGACAGATAGATTTTGCGGTCAACAAGAACGGTTTTATGGCCTGCAGTGGCAGCGAACTCAAGCCCATCTGCCGGCCGGTCAGAGGCAACAAGGCAAATTTCAAACCCATCTTTGTTATTCGACAGCGCAGCCATATTGCTGCCTCTGCCCGAAATCAGAATAGCGATCCGCATGGCAAAACCTTATTTTGCGGTAACAGTTTCATGCCCATGCTCTGTCAACATGATTCAAGATAACAGCGTCATTTCGACGTTTAACTATCCTGCCGGCGATCCAGCAATCCTCACCTGTCTGAAGAATTTGTTTTAATATGATGTCAGCATCTTCTGGCCGCACTGAGATTAACATGCCAATTCCACAATTAAATGTTCGGGCAAGTTCATAATTTTCCATCTGCGCTGCTAGCTTCAGCCAGCAAAAAACAGGCGGCAGCGGGCGTGCTTTCAGTTCAAGGTGAAGTGCCAGATCATTACTGAATACCCGAGGGGGATTTTCGATTAGCCCTCCTCCGGTAATATGACTGATTGAGGTTACAGTGCCTGTTAACAGCGCGGCTTTGACAGCGTCTGCATAAATACGTGTTGGCGCAAGTAATGCTGTTCCAAGCGGCATGTGGCTTGCAAATGGCGCGGCTTTAGATAAATCCAACTCTAGGCTGGAAATGATTTTACGCACGAGAGAAAAGCCGTTGGCATGAATGCCGGATGAGGGCAGAGCGAGGACCACATCGCCTTCCTTGACATTGTCTGTTGAAAGTAACTGTCCTCTCTCTGCTGCTCCCACACAAAAGCCTGCGAGGTCATATCCACCTGTCGGGTACACGCCTGGCATTTCTGCTGTTTCGCCGCCGATGAGGGCGCAACCTGCCTCAATACAACCATCTGCAACACCTTCAATAATGCTGGCCGCTGTTGTCGTATCCAGTTTACCAGTTGCAAAATAATCTAGGAAAAACAGGGGGAGGGCGCCTTGTGCAAGAATATCATTTGCGCACATCGCAACCAGATCAATGCCCAAATCCCTGTGCTGGCCCACGGCTTGTGCTAATTCTAATTTGGTGCCAACACCATCTGTCGCTGCAACAAGAATGGGATCACGAAATCCGGCCGCCTTCAAATCAAACAAGCCGCCAAAGCCGCCCAAATCAGGGTTTGCCCCGGCTCTGTTTGTACGACGTGCAGCAGGCTTAATGGCGTCCACCAGCGCAACACCAGTGTCAATGTTAACGCCAGCGTCCCTATAAGTGGAGGGGACTGTCTGGCTTTCTTTTTTGGACATATTCTTTTAACTTCCTCTTTAGTTCAGTAGTCTGAATGGCAAATCCACGTTATAACGGAATAAGGGATAACAGGGGTGTTTTCAAACAATGCGCTGTAATACCATGTTTATGGCTATGTGTTTAGCTTTATCCACATCATTTGTGCAGGCTGAAACCTGCTCAAGTCCTGCATTTGCAGTGAATGGGCTTCAGTTAGACACAACAGCAGTAGATGGAACTCTGGCACGCAAAAAGGCCCTAAGTCAGGCGACTGCGGATGCTTTTGCCATTATTAAAAGACGTCTTCTGCTTCCCGCTCAACCGGCAGCAGCTCAGCTTAATGAATTGGCCTTTGAGGATTTTATTGATTTCATTCGTATTGAATCTGAAACAGCCTTAGCACAGCGTTATATTGCTGAGATTGATATTTGTTTTGACCCTGTGAGAATGCGCGATCAATTCATAAAATTAGGTCTGCTTTGGTCAGAATTATTTAGCTCGCCGGTATTGCTTCTGCCTGTGTGGCAGGAACCTTCAGGCACAAGGGTATGGACCCGAAATGTCGCTTGGCTAGATGTCTGGCGGCAAATAGATGCTCAGGACGATCAGCTGTTACGTTTTACTATTCTTACACCTGACCTGGCGCTAGAACGTCGTCTGCCTCCTGAACGAATCCACGGTTATGATGCTAGTGTACTGGCCTTATCTGCAGCAGCAGCAGGGGCGCAGCAAGTTGCAGTTTTGTTCGCTGGTCTGGAATATACAGGCGAAGTGCCAAAGCTGGTTATGAAAGCAGATCTGTTCGATGCAGATGGAAAGTTTTTATCTGAGATAAGCGCAGTTGAAACAGATATGAACGGGCGCACAAACCTGCCCGAAGCATTCAATTATTTTCGCGAGGACTTTATCGCTACATTATCGGGTGTTTGGCGGCAGGAAAACCTTTACACGCTTGAAAACCGGGCAGACATTCATGTTGAATTACCTGTTAGTGATCTACGGAGTTGGTACCGGTTACGCACGCTGTTATTTGAATTACCCATAGTCCAATCTCTATCTGTTGTGAAACTAACATCTAGGTCTGGTCTTCTGAAGCTCAGCCTATCTGGTTCTGTCGAAGCCTTGCAGATGGCAGTGCGTTCAATTGGATACAGGCTTGAGGCTGCCGGAGGGGTCTATCAGTTAAAGCTTGACCCAAGCTGAATAGATGACTGTTTGCATGAAATGACGACTCAACTGCCTCTCTCATTGCCGCTGCCATCTGCTTATAACAAAGAGAGTTTTGTGATAGGCAGCGCAAACGAACAGGCGTTAAGTTGGTTAGAGAGGTGGCCGGATTGGCCGTTGCCTTTCAAGGGTTTGAATCTCTATGGACCACCAGGAAGTGGAAAAACGCATCTGTCTTATTTGTGGGCAGGGCGGGGTGATGCTGTAGCCTTAAACGGTTTATCTCAGTTCGACCAAGATCAGTTTTTGCAAAAGCAACATGTAGTGCTGGATGATTTCGGAGTATCCGGTTGTTATGATGATACTGCGGTGTTTCATTTGCTGAATTATATCACTTCTGTTTCAGGAACGCTTTTATTCCTCAGCCCTTATCCGGTCGCTCAACATGAGAGTTCTTTGTCTGACTTGACGTCACGCTTGCGTTCAGTAGCCGCTCAGGAAATTGACCTTCCAGATGATGGGCTTTTAAAAGCAGTGCTGGCAAAACACTTTACAGACCGACAATGTGCAGTATCAGAACAGGTTTTGAACTATATTGTTAATCGGATGGAGCGAAGTTTTTCAGCGGCTCAAAAACTGTCTGCAGAAATGGACGCATTAGCTCTGTCACTAAAAGTTCCTGTCAGCCTGACAATCGCTCGTCAGGTTCTCGACAGCATCGAGGTAAAATTGATATGAATAAAACAAACAAAAAAATAAAAAGGAAACTCGCTTATGCTTGATTTTGGACTGACAGGAAAGAACGCGATCGTATGTGCGTCATCAAAGGGACTCGGGTTGGGTTGTGCGCAGGCATTGGCCAAGACAGGTGTGAATCTGGTCATGTGCGCCCGTGGTGGGGAATTACTGGAACAAGTCGCTGCTGATATTCGAACTGAAACAGGCGTTACTGTAAAGACTGTCGCGTGTGATATTACGTCTGCGCAGGGGCGAGAAGCTGTTTTGGCAGCAGCGGGTCATGTTGATATTCTTGTCAATAATGCCGGTGGCCCGCCCCCCGGTGATTTTAGAGACTGGACACGTGACGATTGGATAAAAGCCATTGATGCCAATATGCTGACTGCCATTGAACTCATAAAAGCAGTAATTGATCCGATGATTGACAAACGGTTTGGGCGGATTGTGAACATTACATCTGGTTCGGTAAAATCGCCAATCCCACAATTAGGGCTGTCTAATGGCGCGCGTTCTGGGCTGACGGGTTTTGTGGGTGGGATCGCACGGCAGGTGGCAAAGCACAATGTGACCATCAATGGTTTGCTGCCTGGTCAATTTAATACTGAAAGGATTGAAAGTTTGATTGACAATACCTCACGGCAACAAAACAAATCACATGAGGATGTGCGTGCAGAACTAGAGGCTCGCAACCCGTCTGGGCGCTTGGGTTATATTGAGGAATTTGGTTTTGCCTGTGCATTTGTTTGTTCTGCCCATTCAGGATATCTTGTCGGTCAAAACATTCTTATAGATGGCGGTAACTTTAATTCTAACGGCTAAAGCTGAGATAGACTAAGGTGATATAGGGAGAAGTTTTGTTTTGCCGTTCGTAACGGAAACGGCAAGACGACCGTGTTTTAGTTGCAGTGCTATATTGCCGAAGATTTCGTATCTCCAACCAGACAAGGCTGGAATATCGGCTTGATCATCAAGCGCCAGCCTTTCAAGATCATCTGCGCTAGCGATGAGTCGAGGGGCAACTTCGCGCTCTTCAGTAACATGTTTCAGCAACACTTTAAGCAAATCAACAAGGGCCTGTGGGGGTGTTTCACGTTTCTCCTGCCGATCTAATTTTGGATAGTTGGCTTCAGGGATTTGCGCTGATTGTTGAAGAATATTCAGAACTGGATTGACCAGCTTACCGGTCTCTCCACCTGGAAAACCTCTGATTTTTCGAAATTCAGCTGCAGTTTTTGGGTTCGAACCGGCGAGGTCAATCAAAGTGTCGTCACGTATCAGACGGTTGCGAGGGACGTCACGTTTCTGTGCTTCTATCTCCCTCCATTGTGCAAGTTTGGCTAGCCTGTTGATCATAGAAGGTTTTCCTCCTCTGAATCGCAGCCGTTTCCACATCGTTTCGGGATTCGGCACATACAAAGACAATGCAGAAAGAGAAGCAATTTCACTTTTAACCCAGTCAGTCCGGTTAGTCTTTACTAAATGCGCCAGCATACGAGGGTAAATTTCTGCAAGATAAATTACATCATCTGCCGCATATTTAATTTGTCTGTCTGTTAATGGGCGTTCCATCCAATTGGTAAACCGTAATGATTTATCTATCGTCTGCCCAGTGTAATGCTGAACTAGCTTGTCATAGCCGACTTGATCTCCCAAGCCGCAGACCATTGCCGCAATCTGTGTGTCATATATTGGGAAGGGAACTTGTCCTGTTAGATGAACAAAGATTTCTAAATCTTGCCGCCCCGCATGGAAGACTTTTATGATGCCGGGGTTCTGCATTAAGCCATGAAGTGGGGAGAGATCGATATTTGGCGCCAGCGGATCAATACAAAAGGTTCTACCAACTGCACTGAGTTGCACTAGACATAATTTTGGATAATAGGTGGTTTCACGCATGAACTCTGTGTCAACTGCCACAAATTCGGCATCTAACAACATCGTGATGGCAGATTTCAGATCTTTGTTTGTTTCGATGAGCTGCGTTTTAGAATCCATAAAGTTAAGTCTAAAGCCTCACTACGCTGTCAGTAAAGCAGGTTAGAGGTGGTGAAAGGTGTTGTTTTTTGCGATATGGCGGAAAGAACATGTTAATATGTGAAATTTTAGTCATTTGCTTGTTCTTTTACACCAATGATATATGTGATCAGAGACATAGGGGATATTTAGGGCTCAGAAATTTAGTGTTGGGGACCGTGAAATGGTGAAAATGGTAATCAAAAATAAGTCAGCATCATTTTTAAGTGGTAGTATTTTGCTTGTTTGTGTGGAGGGCATAGTTCCCGTTGGTGCTGTCGAGATTGCTGCGCACGAAGCGACCTACAATATGAGCTTATTGTCAGTGGACCAGGACTCCCAGATGGCCGGTGTCAAAGGCAAAACTAATTTTACCATTCGAAGAGATTGTGATGGTTGGAAATCATCTGAAAACTATGTCCTTGAATTTGACTATCAGTCTGGTGAAACATTGATCATGGCGTCTCATTTCTCTTCATGGGAGGAGCTTGCAGGACAACTTTATTCGTTCGAAGTGCACGAAGGTTCAACATTTGAAGATGAAAAACAGTTCAATGGTTACGCAAACCTGCCGCCCGTAGCAGAGCGCGCTGAGGCTTTTTTCTCTATGCAGCCGGATACAGCCATGCCATTGCCAGATAGGGTGTTTTTTCCAGTTGCCCATACACGTGAGTTGCTGGAAAAAGCTCAGCAGGGCGGAAAGTTGTTTTCAGCTCACATTTTTTTTGGAGCTGAGCCTGATCGCGCTCTGAAGAGAACGAGTTCTGTGATTGGTGCGCGTCAGACTGTCAAAAATGAGAACAGGCTGGGACGACTATCAACACAGACTTATTATCCTATTCAGATTGCCTATTTTGATCCAAATAGTTCAGAAGCAGTTCCTGAATATGAAATCACTTTTCATATGCTTTCAAATGGAGTTGTGTCTTATTATGAAGTGGATTATGGCACATTTGCAATTGATGCTGAACTGGTCGATGTTAAGCCTTTGCCTCAGCCACGTTGTTAATAGAAACTGCCTTTCATTTGCTGAAATCACATAGATGCGCAGCACCATGAAGATAGAGGTAATGAGGGCAAGGATATGAATTTTGCAGCGTAACAAGTATGTCACTATCAACTGATGCGCGAATATAGCCTGGCCATTTACGGGGGACATTTGTAATTAGTCGTTGACTTTCACCTAGTTCACCCCCGATAAAAATTATGTCCGGGTCAAGTAAGCCGATTACCATGGCCAATCCACGAGCGATCCGATCCTCTAGCACTTGCATCGCAGATTCTGCAATAATATCACCGGAATCAGCTTGTTCTATGATATCCCCTGCTGTTAATTTGCTTCCTGTCAGCAACTCATAATCATGGCTTAGGCCTTCTAGGCTGACAAAATGTTCAAGACAGCCTGTTCGGCCACAGACGCATACTCGTCCGTCCATTTCGTAATCTACCGGCCAGGGTAAAGACAAATGTCCCCAGTCTCCAGCCAAACCATGTGGCCCAAGTAGAAGTTTATCAGCGACAATAATGCCGCCATAGACAGTTTGATCCAAAGATAGCGCAAAAATTGTTTGTTTATTTTCAAGCTGAAGTAACGTTCGGGCAGCAACAGCCATACATTGGCCATCTGAGCCTAGGAGAATAGGGTGGTTCAAAGCTGCCTGCAAATCTTGCCGCAGCATTTTCTGCGCAAGGAGAGGGTGATGGAGACTTGCGATCATTCCTGTTGAGGCTGTTTCGTGACCCTGTAATGAAATCCCAATCGGTAATTTGATATCATGCTTTTTCTTGCATTGCTTGAGTGCGGATTCCAATTGAAAGAGTAGTGCTGAGTAGTTATCAGCAGAAGCAAAAGAGAAGTTAAAAATAAAATCGCTATCATCAGAGATGACAGCGATACTACATTCATCTGGGCCGAGGCGTACACCGCATTTCATGGGCGATAGCCCTTTCAGACCCTTACTTAATTTTGGCTTCCCGGAACAACACGTGTTTGCGTGCCTTCGGATCATATTTTTTTAGCTCAAGTTTTTCAGGCTTTGTACGTGGGTTTTTCTTGGTCACATAGTAAAACCCTGTATCAGCAGTGCTGACGAGTTTAATTTGCAATGTTGCTGGTTTTGCCATCATCTACTCCATAGGGATACAAAACACCTAAAGTGAAAACGATATGCGTGAGAATTGTATGAAAGTCAAGTTTTCTGTTGCGAAAAGCGCTTTATTATGGATAAGCGGTAATTATTTTATCTTCTGCGCCATCCAGCTAACTTGTTTCGTCCTTTGGGCCGACTTTTAAACTTTTTTTGAAGATCTCGTGCTGTCTCTGCCTTATGAAGGCCACCTGATATCCAACTAAGGGTGATGTCGCCACTGGCAGGCCTAATATCTTCAAGGTGGCATATTAATTTATCACCAAGGCGAAACAGCCAGCCATGATGGCGCCCAAGCAACATCATGCCGCCGGCCACAATTTCGTAAAAATCATCTGGCAGGGTTCGTCTTGGAATAAACCCTTCACTGGCTCCATCATCCAGTTTCACAAATAAACCAGACTTTGTTAGGCCAGTTATAATCACTTCAAACTCTGTGATTGTCTTGTGGCTGAGAATCTTTGCGGCCAATCGGGTGGTTGCGCGCCGTTCAGCTTTTGCGGCAGTTTGTTCTGTCTGGCTGATGGCTGCGCATATTTCACCTAATTTTTCCCTGCTGGCTGATGACCTTCCATCTTTGTTGTCGGTCAAAACCCTTATCAGGCTGCGATGAACCAAAAGATCAGAATAGCGGCGGATAGGAGAAGTAAAATGCGCATATCTTGTCAGCCCCAGCCCATAGTGGCCTATATTATCCGGCGAATAAACAGCTCGTGACTGACAACGCAGAATAGCCTCGTTCACAGCTGTTTCAGAATCTGTGTCTTTTACTTTAATCAGTAGTTCGTTGAATTTGTGCGGAGTCATAGCCTGGCCCTTGGCAAAAGGCAAAGCCAATACGTCTGTCAGTTCGCGTAAGCTGTTTATTTTTTCTGGGTCAGGCTGATCATGTATTCTGTAGACACAGCTTTCTCCAGCCTGTTCCAGTGTTTCCGCAGCACATATATTGGCGGTGATCATGAATTCCTCGATAAGTTGGTGGGCCTCCTCTTGATGTTTCTGAGCAACGCTTTCCGGCTGACCTGTTTTATCAAATTGGATCTTTGCTTCGCTTAGGTTCAGGTTCAATGTGCCGCGCCGATTTCGCGCTTCACGTAGATTGCGATATGCACCGATCAAATGATGAAGTGTGCTTGGTTTGACCCTACAATCAGCCTCATCAAGGCTGCCCTCTATGACCTGTTGAACCATTGTGTAAGTTAGGCGAGCAGATGACTTGATCATTGCCTGAAAAAATTTATGTGACAGCTTGTTTCCTGAGCTGTCTATTATGATTTCAACAGCCAAACAGGCTCTATCTTCATTGGGGCGCAAAGAACATAAGCCGTTTGACAATGCCTCTGGCAGCATAGGAATTACAGTGCCGGGTAGATATACCGAATTGCCGCGCTTTCTGGCTTCATGGTCTAAAATATCGCCGCTTTGCACGTAGGTGCTAACATCAGCAATGGCAACAATTATGCGCCAGCAATTTTCTGGGGCGGGTTCAGCAAAGACTGCATCATCAAAGTCTTTGGCATCCTCGCCGTCTATTGTGACAAGAGGAGTAGCGCGTAAATCTTTTCGTTTGCCTAACTCTGGCAAGGACACAGCTGCTGCGGCGTCGTTCATCTCTTTGGTGAAAATATGACGCAGGTCAAATTCAGCGATGGCTAACGTTGTAAAGGCATCTGGGCTGTTGATTGAGCCAAGGTTGCGCAGGGGATGGGCAACAAGGTGATATCCATTTTCCTTTACCAATTCTGCTTCCAGAAGGTCATCTTCAGAAAATGTCAGGTTGGTCTTGTTTCTAATTGGAATATTCCTTTTGCCGCCCTTTTCAGCCTGCAAAAGAACCCAGCGGGGTTGCGCAGTTCTGCTAATATTGGAAGCTTGTCCAAAAATACGGCTCTGCCCCTTTGGCAATATGCGTATTAGCTCTGCCTCATAGCTCTGTTCATCCTGATCCTCTTTAAGCCGTGCAAGCACACGGTCACCGTGCTGCACAGCCTTACCAGATTTGTTCGAAGGCAGGAGCGTAATCTTCGGGCTTTCCGGCATATCCGCATCAGCAAACCTGGCCTGAGCATAACCGTCATGGTCAATGGAGATAATCTGCAGCAGGCTGATTGCTGGCCTTTTGGACGTCTCATTTACGTGTGCTGCGGTATTATCTGATGCCAGACGATGAAGTCTGGCTCGCAATTCTGCACGTTGCTGAGGGGCAAGACCAAAAGCTTTTGCTATCTCGCGCAGTGTTGGTGGTCTGGGGCTGGCGGTAATAAAAGCATTCAGCGCATCATCATCCGGCAAGGGTGTGCATTTTTTTGTCACTGCTCACTCAGCCTGATTTTGCCTTAGTTTTTACTTTTGCCGTCTTCGTTTTTGCCTTTGCTTTACTTTTTGTTTTTTTTGTCTTTATCTTCGTTGCTGGCTGAGCAGCTTTGGCTGCCAAAATTTCAAGAGCTTCAGTCAATGTCACGCTGTCCATCTGCAATTTCTTAGGCATGGGGGCACGCAGCTTATTATGCTCAAAATACGGCCCGAACCGGCCACGCTTCAAATGAATTTCACCGCCATCTGGATGCTTGCCGAGAACACGCCCGGCTGTTTTTGCTGCTTCCGCAAGCAAATCAACAGCTCTGTTGATGCCAACGCTTAATAAGTCATCACCCTCTTTCAGGCTGGTGAATTTCCCCTGATATTTTAGGTAAGGTCCATAGCGGCCAAGGCCCGCCTGAATCATGTCAGCTGTCTGAGGATGCAGACCGACATCACGGGGCAGGGATAACAGGCCAAGCGCATAATTCAAATCAACATCTAAGACTGGTTTTCCCTTTGGCACAGATGATCTCTTGGGCTTTTTCACCTCTTCACCGCCAAGCTGGACATAAGACCCGTAAGGCCCCTTTTTTAGATAAACCGGAAGCTGATTGACCGGATCTGTGCCTAATAATTTATCATCATCTAGTTCCTGCCCATTATCATCATCTTCTCCAGCGGCAACAATCTGACGGGTGTATCGACAGTCCGGATAATTATTGCAGCCAATAAACGGGCCAAATTTACCGAGTTTGAGTTCAAGATGTCCTGTTCCACACTTGCTGCAGATACGTTGAATTTCACCGTTTTCATCTGGTGTAAAAAACAGTTTTTCAAGCTCACTATCTAATGTCTTCATGACGTCTGGTACAGAAAGTGTCATCGCTTGTTCTATTGCAGCAGCAAAATC
>PBLM01000057.1 GCA_002721775.1 Rhodospirillaceae bacterium
AGGTTGAGGTCCTTCACGCTTACGGAATGCATCTTCTAGCCTTTCACCGCGCCGGCCGCGATGCCGCGCACAAACAGTTTGCCGGATACGAAATAGACAACAAGCGGCACCAGACCCGTCAGGATCGTGGCAGCCATGTTCACATTATATTCCTTCTCGCCAAAGGTAGAGTTGACGATGTTATTCAGCTGCACGGTCATCGGATAGGATTCGGGTCGCGTGTAGACCACGCCAAACAAAAAGTCATTCCAGATACCGGTTACCTGCAGGATGATGGCAACCACAACGATAGGGGCAGACATCGGCAGCAACACCCGGATCAAAATTCCCCAGAAGCCGGCCCCGTCAACGCGCGCCGCCTTGACCAGCTCCTCTGGAAGCGAGCTGAAGTAATTGCGGAACAACAACGTCAGAATTGGCATGCCGAAAATGGAATGAACAATCACGAGGCCCCAGACATCACCGTAAAGGCCGATATCACGCAGGATCATCACAATCGGGTAAAGCATCACCTGATAGGGGATGAACGCACCAAACAGCAGAATGGTGAACAGCGTGTTGGCCCCTTTGAAACGCCAGAAGGCCAGCGCATAACCATTCACCGATGCCACCGCAATCGACAGCACCACCGACGGCACCAGTATCTGCACCGAATTCCAGAATCCGCGGCTCAGGCCGTCACAATTCAACCCTGTACAGGCGGTTGCCCAGGCTTTGATCCAGGGTTCTATTGTGATCTCGCGTGGCAGGGAAAAAACGTTGCCAAGACGCACTTCGGGCATCGTCTTCAAGGATGTCACAACCATCACATAAAGCGGTGCCAGATAATAGGCTGCCAGCAACGTCAATGTTGTGTAGATGACGATATTGGGAAGACTGAAGGCCTTCTTTGGACGTGGCCCGCGGACGGTTTCGACAGCTTGATCAGCCACGGCGTCTCTCCCGATATTCATAAATTGTCCACGGCACCAGGATGATCATCACGAACAGCAGCATCATCGTTGATGCGGCAAAGCCCTGACCCAGATTCTGGTTACGGAACATCATATCCATCACATATTTGGCAGGCACCTCGGTGGCGAGACCGGGGCCGCCTTGCGTCTGCGCCACAATCAGGTCAAACACCTTGATGATGCTGGTCGCCACCAACACGACAGCGGTGATGATCGCACCGCGCATCAGCGGCAGCACAATCATCAGATAGGTTTTCCATTTCGGGATGCCGTCAACGCGCGACGCTTTCCAGATATCTTCGTCAATGCCCCGCAGCCCGGCCAGCATGATGACCATGACTAGCCCGGTGCCCTGCCACAGGCCTGCCAGCAACACACCGTAAATGGCCAGACTGGCATCTGTAAGCGGTGCAAAGGTAAAATCGACAAAGCCAAAATCACGAACCACTTTCTGCAGCCCGAAAGTCGGGTTCAGCATCCACTGCCAGGTCAGGCCTGTCACAACGAAGGACAGGGCATAAGGATAGAGGAAAATGGTACGGAAGGTGTTCTCGAACCGGATCCGCTGATCCAGAAGCGCGGCCATGACAAAGCCGAGCGTCAAGGACAGGAACAGCATGCAGCCGCCATAGATGGCGAGGTTTTCAATGGATACCGCCCAGCGGTCAGTGCCCCACAGGCGGTCATACTGGTCAAAGCCGACCCATCGGGTTTTTGGCAACAGGCGCGACCCGGTGAAGGAATAGACGACGGTCCAAGCCGAACATCCAATGAAAATCACCAGCGCCGTAGCCGCCATCGGAATGGATGCAATCTTTGATGACAGATTGCGGAACAGCATGTTGGGACGGTTGTTGCCAGACATGTCTCCCCCAAGCCCAACAAAAATAAAAATCAACTAATGGCAGATGCCTTTAAAAAGGCGGGGCCAGCATAACAGCCGGCCCCGCCAATGTCATGCAGGCTGTTAGTCAGCCGATGCGATGATCGATGCGTATTTCGCCTGGGCGTCGGCAGCAGACATTGAGCTGTCGTTCCAGAACTGAACCATCAGGTCTTCAATCTGGCCGATGGTGTCACGGGACAGAGCCATGTTACCACCAGGCAGAATCTGACCGTCTGCAAGCAGGCCAAGGCCCTTCTTCATGCAGTCATTGGCAGATGACAGGTCAACATCGCCACGGATTGGCAGCGAACCTTTTTTCAGGTTGAAGTTCACCTGAACCTCTTTCGAGATCATCAGTGATGCCAGTTCAAGCTGGGCTGCAGTCACGTCTGCGTCCTTGTTCTTCGGGAAGTAGAACGCGTCACCACCAAGCGACAGGACCGGGTTCACACCCAGGCCCGGCAGGCATGAGTAATCTTCNCCAGCCACCTGCTCGGCAACCGCGAATTCACCCTGTGCCCAGTCACCCATGATCTGGCCAGCGGCCTGACCGGTGATAACGGATGCTGTTGCCAGGTTCCAGTCTGTAACAGAAATGTCAGCAGCCAGCGAACGTGCGTTGGCAGCAGCTTCAAAGACCTTGGCATAAGCTGGACCACCAGCAACGCCNGCATCCTTGTCAACATTGACCTTGCTCCAGGCATCCGGACCAGCAATGGCAACCGCCAGAACCTCGGTGATCATGCCTGTTGACTGCCATGCCTGCGAGCCAACGGCNAGCGGTGCAATACCTGCGTCACGCAGCTTAGGTGCGGCCGCAACAAACTCGTTCCAGTTTGANGGGACCGGAATGCCGGCCTTGGCAAATGCAGGGTTTGACAGCCAGATCCACTGCCATGAGTGGATGTTTACAGGCACGCAATACAGCTTGCCATCATAGGTGCAGGCATCCAGAAGCGAGCTCGGGAATACGAAATCGCGCCAGCCTTCCTTTTCTGACAGTTCTGTCAGATCAAGGAACAGGCCTTCCTGGATCAGGTCTTCAGTCTGGCGACCATGGTTGAACTGTGTCGCGCCCATCGGGTCACCGCCAAGAAGGCGTGACACAACGGCAGGAATGGCATTGGTTCCGCCACCACCAGCGATGGCACCGTCTACCCACTTATGGCCTGCCGCATCAAATGCCTTGGCGAATTCGGCAACAGCAGCAGCTTCACCGCCAGATGTCCACCAGTGAACCACTTCAAGCTCGGCAGCTTTAGCTGCNCCGCTTGCAAGCAAGGCTGATACAGCCAGTGTACTTAAAATTTTCTTCATGAGACTTCCCCCAAATGAGTACAAAATTTTGTAGAANNTCTTTGCACGGATCCGAAACGTATGGAATNTNGNAAAANATCNTACGAAATGGAANACGCACTAAACAGGAAACTNGCCGATTTGGCAAGCCTANGGTCAAAACACTAGGCAAGTGCTCGCTGGATGGCAANGTATGATGCCTTTGGTGTGCGCTTCATTGTGTCGTAGTCGACATGAACAAGGCCAAACCGCTTTTCATAACCGAATGACCATTCAAAATTATCCAGCAACGACCAGGCAAAATAGCCTTTCATTGGCACACCATCCTGCGCGGCGCGGACAACAGCCATGATGTGATCATTCAAATAGTCCAGACGGATATCATCANTCACCGATCCGTTCACAACAGCGTCATCACTGGCCATGCCATTCTCGGTTATGTAGATCGGGGTTGTTGCAGAATAGGTGTCGGCGATCCGCTTCAACGTGCGGTAAAGGCCGTCCGGATAGATTTCCCAATCCATCTGCGTTCGCGGCAACGAACCGCGCTGATGCGACACATGTGGCCACATCGCGCCNGGCGTGCGATCAGCAGACATGATGCCNCGTGAATAATAATTCACGCCNAGCCAATCAATTGGCGCGCTGATGACCGNCATCTCGTCCTGCCAACCGTCCGGCATATGCGGGCCGAGCCCTTCCAGAACAATCTCGGGATAGGCGCCGTCAAACACACCACCAAGAAACCAGTCATTATGGATGCCGTTGGCAATGGCGACCGCCCGCGCACTTTCCGGCGTTGCATCAATNGGTTCGAACCATTCCTGGTTCAACACGATTCCCAGATTGTCCAATCCGCAACCGCGCAGACGTTCCATTGCCCGCCCATGCGCCAGAAGCACAAAATGCATCGAACGGGCGGTGGCGCGTATATCACGCAGCCCCGGCGCATGGACGCCNATGAAATGGGACAGGTAGGATACGCACCACGGTTCATTGATGGTGGCGATGTGGCTCAGCCTGTCGCCAAGCCGTTCACCGATCAATTCAGCAAAATCAGCAAAATGATGCGTGACNTCGGGATTACGCCAGCCCCCCATATCAGACATCCATTGCGGCANNTCCCAGTGATAGAGNGTNCAGAANGGCTGCAGNTCNCGCGCCANCATGGCGTCTACCANCCGGTCATAAAAATCGAGCCCTTCGGCATTTGGCACGCCGGGCCCGTGCGGAAACACACGCGACCAGTTTGTCGAGAACCGATAGCCCTCCATATGGGCATTCCGGACAAGATCGAGATCTTCCTCATAACGCAGATAATGTTCACAGGCGCGGGCGCCATCCTCGCCATTCACAACATTTCCCCCGGTTGCGGCAAAGCTGTCCCAGTGACAGGGACCCGCCCCGCCNAACGCCTGNCCTTCGATCTGGTAGGCAGCGGTGGCAGCGCCAAACAGAAAGCCGTCTGGCAGATCGGCACGGGAAAATTTCATTGTGGTCATGGNGCNGTCCTTNGACAAAATGGGTTAGAGATAATAGGCGGCCTGCAAAACAGGCAACAGGGACAGGTCGGTAGGCGCCGCCTGCAGACGCGTTAGCGGCGCATGAACAGGCATCGAACAGCCAAGCCTATATCATGGAAGTTGCTGGCAGCACCACCAGCTGCAATGCCACCCGCGTTGATGCAATCACTGCATTGTCAACCGCCCTGACCTTTGCTAACGACATTATATGTCCTGTATTGGCACAGTTTAGGGGAGCAGTATGTCAGATACGATGACGGATGAAATCCGCGCTAAAATCCGCGAAACAAAGGCAGCGTTAAGTCAGTCTGGCAATGATGTCGCCGCCGCCTTTGCACAGGTTGATGCCCTGATTGAGGACGAGATCCAAACCATCGAGGCAGAGGTGCGCGATGGCGTCTCGCCCGTGCCTGTCTGCGACTTTGGCGATATTGCCGCTGGCCGCATTGATGATGACATGACCGCCAGGATCAAGCAGCGCGGTGTGGTGATCATGCGCAACACCTTTGATGCGGATCGCGTCAATGGCTGGAATGACTGGCTGATGGATTACGTATCCAGGAATGACTATTTCGAGATGCAGAAGTCAAAGGCCGGGATGGACCAGTATTTTGCCAACCTGTCATCATCGCGCCCGCAAATTTTTGGCCTCTACTGGTCAAAGCCGCAGATGGAGGCGCGCACATCGGAAGAGCTGGCCGTCGCCCGCCAGTGGCTGAACCGTCTGTGGCAATTCGAATCCGAGAATGGCCTTGAATTTAATCCTGATCGCGAATGCCTCTATGCTGACCGCCTGCGCCAGCGCGAACCCGGGGACGCCACGCTGGGGTTGAGCCCGCATGTGGATGGCGGGTCGGTGGAACGGTGGATCGATCCCGGCTACCAGCAGGTTTACCGGCATCTGTTATCCGGTGACATCGGATCCTATGATCCGTTTGACGCAGCTTATCGCACCACCACAAAGGAAATCCCCTCGCCAGCAGTCTGTTCGATGTTCCGCACCTATCAGGGCTGGACAGCNCTGAGCCGCCAGGGACCCGGNGATGGCACGCTGAATCTGGTGCCCATTGCCAAGGCGATGGCATGGGTCATCCTGCGCGCGCTGCAGGANGATGTGGAGGATGATTCCCTGTGTGGTGCGGCACCCGCACGTGCGCTCACCATCAGCGAAACCTACCACGCCAAGCTGTTGCGCGCCTATGTGCCCNTCCCAGTTGTCGAGCCCGGCGACACGGTGTGGTGGCACCCGGATGTGATCCATGGGGTCGAGGATGAGCATANGGGCAGCGGGTACAGCAATGTGATGTATATCGGTGCCGCCCCTGCCTGCGAGAAGAATGAGCGGTTCCTGCCAAAACAGCTGCAGGCGTTCGAGGCTGGNGCGAGTTCACCCGATTTCGCGGCTGAAAATTACGAAGTGGATTTCGAGGGTCGCTTCACTGCCGATATGCTGTCACCGCTTGGCCGCGTGCAGATGGGCTATGAGATATAGGTAAGTTCAGCACACCATCATGAATGTTTATCTCGACGGCGGGCATCAGGTCAGCTTTGGCACCTTTCCTTTACGCGGGGACGAACTGGCGTCAGCCATGCGGCTGGCGGCGGAAATCGGCTATNGCAGTTTCGACACTGCGCAGATGTATGGCAATGAACGTGCGGTTGGTGATTGCCTGCGCACGCTGGACGTGCCGCGCGACCAGCTGTTTGTCACAACCAAGGTCAGCCCNAANAATTTTGCTGNCGCCGATTTCCTGCCTTCGGTCGAACAGTCACTTCGTGACCTGCAGATGGACCAGGTGGATATGCTGCTTCTGCACTGGCCTGACCAGCATGGCGACAACGCGGCCGCGCTGGACCAGTTGCAGATCGCACATGACCGCGGCTATGCGGCCCATATCGGCATTTCCAACTATACTGTCAGCATGATGGAAGATGCGGTATCGCGCCTGTCGACCCACCCGGCCGCCAATCAGGTGGAATTTCATCCCTTTCTCAATACGCAGAAGCTGCAGGATGCGGCCGCACGACTGTCCATACCGCTGACCGCCTATTGTGCGGTCGCGCGCGGCAAGCTGGCCACATCACCCGTGTTGGATGATATCGGCGCACGCCATGGCAAGACCGGCACACAGGCCGGGCTGCGCTGGACCCTGCAGAAAGGTGTGGCAATCAACGCCATGTCAACGCGGGCAGAAAATCTGCAGCTGAATTTTGATATTGGCGACTTCCGTCTGGATGATGACGAAATGGCGCGNATCGACCAGCTGATGGATGAAGGCTACCGGATTGTCGATTCCAGCCTTGTGCCNNCAGCCCCGCAATGGGACTAGCCAGACGTGCTGTGCTGTCAGACAGCCTCAAAACTGGCCGTCAGGGCCTGAAAGTCAAAGCGGCACCGCAGTGACTGGCGGTCGGACAGGCGGTCAAAAATGATCTCGTCGGGCCCGCCGGATATCGCCGACATCTGGTTGGCATCCATCATCGCCGGCTGGGTTTTGCGCCATTTCAGAAAGGCGGCAAATTCCCGATATACTGATCCGTCACGCGCCGCCATATCGAGGGCAGCCCGTTCCAGATGCTGCGATGCGACCGGCAGCCANGTGCGGTTNGCATCGGAAAAACCGCCATTGGGCTGGGTGCCACGCCANACCATTGGTGTGCGACAGGTATCACGTCCCATGAAGGCCGGAGCAAATTCGATGCCCCACGGGTCTTTCAAATCTTCAATCGCAATATCGCGCACATCCGGCAGGGCAAGCTCCTCGCCCTGATAGANACAGCATGATCCGATCAATGATGCCTCAAGCTTGAGCAGCAGCAGTTGCAGCGCATCCTGCCGCGCGGCGGGCAGGCCCAGCGCATCAAGCTGGCGCGAAACGGAGCGTGGCACATCATGGTTTGAAAANGCNAAGGACAGCCGCCCCGACCCGTTAAAAGCATCAATCGCAACGGTCAGCGCCGCCTTCATGCCGGCAACATCCAGACCGTCCCATGCCAGCAGATCAAAATTATAGGTGGCATGAAGCCGTCCTGGCGCCGTGAAGGTGGCGCTGACCGCCATGGCATTATCATTGTCACCATCCACCTCGCCCATCAGGAATCTGTCGTCATAGCCATCGCAAACCGCGCGAATGGCNTGCGAAAAATTCTGGATGGATGGCTGGTTCAGCTGTGCCGCATCATGCAACTGCCGAAAGAAAGGCTGCTGGTCTTTTGGCAAGGTCGCTTCGGCGAAATCCGGATTGACCGGATTNTCCCTGAAAGGCGGTGTATCACCATTGACCGTATGCAGGGCGTCGAGGCGAAACCCGTCGACACCACGTTCGAACCAGAAATGTGCAACATCCATCAACGCTGCCCGCACCTGCGGGTTGGCGTGATTCAGATTCGGCTGCCCCGGCAGGAAGTTATGAAGGTAATATTGNTGGCGGCGCGGTTCCCAGCTCCAGGCGCGGCCGCCAAAAAAAGACAGCCAGTTTGTCGGTGCCGACCCGTCCGGCTGTGGATCGACCCAGTGGAACCAGTCCGCCTTTTCATTGTCGCGTGACTGGCGACTGGCCTGAAACCACGGATGTTCATCAGAACAATGCGCCGGCACAATATCAATCATCAGCTTCAGGCCGCGCGCATGGGTCTGCGCAATCAACGCGTCAAAATCCGCCAGCGTTCCGTATTCAGGATTGATGTCGCAATAATCCGCCACGTCATAACCAAAATCCTTTTGTGGCGANGTAAAGAAAGGGCTGATCCANATGGCGTCAACGCCCAGATCGGCGATATAATCCAGTCTGGAGATGATCCCCTGCAGGTCGCCGATACCATCGCCGTTNGAATCCTGAAACGACCTTGGATAGATCTGATAGATGACGGCCGTTTCCCACCATTTCAAATCTGACATCACCCCCTCCTTTGGCAGAGAATTGTTATTGCCGGTGCCTGCTGCCCGTCATGACAACGCTGTGCGGATAGCCCTATAGACGCTGTCGATATCGCCGCTGGCATCGATCAGGCGATATATCTCGTCATGACCGGGCATTTCAAGAATATCCATCTGGCTGTCCAGCAGCGACGCATCAAAGAAATGGTGCGNCCGCGCGGCCAACCGGCCGGCAACCACATGGCGGGGCGCATGCAGATGAATGAAAATGGGGGGCGTCAGGCAGCCTTCTGCAAGATGATCGCGATAGATACGCTTTAACGCCGAGCAGGCAATCACAACCCCGCCCCCAGCCGCCGCCGCATTGGCNGCAGCGGCCACCGCTTCCAGCCAGGNCCATCTGTCAGCATCACCAAGCGNGATGCCCTGNGCCATTTTGGCGATGCTTGCGGGTAGATGATGGTCATCCCCCTCGATAAAGGGGGCTTTGAGATCTGCAGCAAGCCGCGCTGCCAATGTGGATTTTCCCACACCGCTGANCCCGGTCAGAATAATGATNTCCCCTGCTGTCATGCGTAACGACCGCCCTGCTGCCTTATTGACTTCCATCACCGGTCCCCCATTACCGGCCCCCATTTACAGTCCGCCATTACCAGTCATTTTCACCCTGATATNATGGCCGGGCAACAGCCTTTGCGATCAGGCTTTCCACATGCCCATGCAGCATCCTATATTACCGCCGCACATCAGACGCTGGGGACCAAACAGATGCGGGTATTGATTACAGGCGCCGCCGGATATATCGGATCGCATACATTGCTGCGCGTTCTGGGCGATGATCATGAGGTCTGCGTCATCGATAATTTTTCCAACAGTCATCCCGATGCGCTGGCGCGTGTTGGCCGGCTGTCAAACCGCAGTTTTGAAATACATGAAACCGATTTGCGAAATGCCGATGCGCTGCATGACAGCCTGACCGCTTTCCGGCCCGATATCGTGGTTCATTTCGCCGGGCTGAAGGCGGTTGGTGAATCGGCAAAGCAGCCGCTTTCCTATTATGAACAGAATGTGTCCGGCACCGTGCATCTGCTGAAAGCGATGGATGCCGCCGGTTGCCGGTCCATTGTCTTTTCCTCATCCGCGACGGTTTATGGCACACCACACTATCTGCCCTATGACGAGGCGCACCCGCTGCAGCCGGCAAACACCTATGGTCGGACAAAATATTTCATCGAGGAAATCATCCGCGACTGGGCGGCGACCGACCCGGAAAAGGCGGCCATGCTGCTGCGTTACTTCAACCCGGTCGGCGCGCATGAATCAGGCCAGATCGGCGAAGACCCGATGGGCATTCCAAATAATCTTGTACCCTATATCGCGCGGGTGGCGATTGGCCGGCTGGACCAGCTGCAGGTCTATGGCGATGATTACGATACTGATGACGGCACCGGCGTGCGGGACTATATCCACGTCACCGATCTTGCCGAGGGGCATCTGGCGGCAATCAATTTTCTGCACCGGCATAAAGGTGTCGAAGCGGTGAATCTTGGCACCGGTCAGGGGCTGTCCGTANTGCAGATGATCGCCGCCTTTGAAGCCGCCAGTGGCAGGACNATACCCTATGTCATNGCGCCGCGGCGTGNGGGTGACATCGACAAATTCTGGGCGAATNCNGCACGCGCGCGCGATCTTCTGGGTTGGCAGGCGCGCCTTGGCGTTGACGCGATGTGCCAAAGCGTCTGGAACTGGCAGACGCAAAATCCAGACGGTTACGGCCTATCTGCCGATTCGTCCAAATAATTTCGGAAAATGCGTCTGAATCTTGTTTGATTGGAACAGCTGACTGTCTATTGTGGCTTGCACAAACGAAGCGGCGTCAAAGATGCCGTGGGGGTGTTATCCAAGTTGGAGGAAATCATGAAAAAGGTCCTGGCATCGCTCGCAACTGCAGCGTCGCTTTTTACTTCGTCCGCATTTGCTGGCGAACTTGTCATCATTTTTGATGACCTGAACCCCGATCCCAAGGCTGCTTTTGAAAAAGTTGTGGCCGATTTTGATGCGGCACATCCAGACATCACAGTCAAGCTGAGCATCAATGACCGTGAGGCGCACAAGACAGCAATTCGTAACTTCCTGTCAGCCGACGCGCCAGACATCACAGCCTGGTACCCTGGCAACCGTATGGGTCCATTCGTTGATGCCGGTCAGTTCGAAGACATTTCCGATTTGTGGGCCTCAGACCCGAACCTGAGCAGCTCTTTCGAAGCGATCAAGCCGACAATGACCCGCGATGGCAAGCAGTGGGGCGTTCCCTATTCCTACTATCAGTGGGGCATTTACTATCGCAAGGACATCTTCGACAAGATGGGCATTGCCGAGCCAAAGACATGGGACGAGCTGCTGGCAGCCTGTGCCAAGCTGAAAGCAGGCGGTGTAACGCCGATCACCATCGGTACAAAGTATCTGTGGACCGCAGCTGGCGTGTTCGACTATTTGAACCTGCGTACCAACGGCTATGACGTTCATAACGACCTGACAGCTGGCAAGATCGCCTACACCGATGACCGCATCCGTGCGACCTTCGCCAAGTGGGAAGAGCTTGTCCGTCCTGGTTATTTCGTCGAGAACCATGCGTCAATGAGCTGGCAGGATGCGATCGCACCTTTCGCTAATGGTGACGCAGCGATGTATGTCATGGGCAACTTTGCCGTCGGTGCGATGAAGTCTGCCGGTCTGAGCGGTGATCAGATCGACTACTTCCCGTTCCCGGAAATCACACCTGGCATGCCACGCGCCGAAGAGGCACCGGCTGACGCCCTGTTCATTCCATCGGGTGCCAAGAACAAGGAAGATGCACGCAAGTTCCTTGCTTTTGTGGCACGTCCGGAAGTGCAGTCCGAATGGAACATCACCATTGGTCAGCTGCCACCGAACTCCAAGGCCAAAGTTGGTGATGACAAGTTCATCCAGCAGGGCATGGCGACTGTTTCTACAGCTGCTGGCCTGGCCCAGTTCTATGACCGCGATGCCCCAGCCGAGATGGCCAAGGCCGGCATGGAAGGCTTCCAGGAGTTCATGGTCAAGCCAGACCGTCTCGACGCCATCCTGAAGCGTCTGGATAAGGTTCAGAAGAAAGTCTACAAGTAAGACTGTCGCGGCCAGCCCGTTTTGCGGGCTGGCCGTTTATTTTCACTCTTTCTTTTACATTATCTGACAAGGACTTACGGGGGACAGTGATGCGATCAGCACGCACGAACAGCCTGACCCTGATGCCGGTGCTGTTCATCGCGCCAGCGCTGCTGTTTTTTGTCGTCTATGTCATCCTGCCCATCTTCCAGTCTTTCTATATCTCGTTCCATGAATGGGACGGGCTTGGTGAAATGGAATGGGTTGGTCTTGGCCATTACATCAACCTGCTTGATGANGANCGGTTCTANACCNCGNTGAAGAACAATATTCTNTGGCTNNTGCTGTTNATCCTGNCGATNCCCGCNGGNCTATTCATNGCNCTNTTCCTGAACCAGACNGTGACCGGCATCCGNCTCTATAAATCNNTNTTCTTTTTTCCNTTNGTNATCTCNCANATTGTGGTCGGNTTGATTTTTTCGTGGTTCTACAACCCCACNTTCGGCCTTGTCGGGGATATCTTCGAGTTNTTCGNTGCAGCGGCTCCGTCGATCCTNGGTGATGAACGCTATGTGACNTATGGCATCATCTTCGCCGGNCTATGGCCGCAGATTGCCTATTGCATGATCCTGTATCTGACCGGNCTNAACAATGTGGCCCCTGAACAGATNGAGGCCGGACGCCTTGACGGCGCACGCGGGTGGNGGNTGCTGTGGCATGTGGTGCTGCCGCAATTATGGCCGGCGACATTCCTTGCCATCGTGGTCACCGTGATCGGCGCGCTGCGTTCTTTTGACATGATCGCCATCATGACGCAGGGCGGGCCTTACGGATCATCGAATGTGCTGTCNTATTACATGTATGAAACGGCCCTGTCNGAATACGGGTTTGAAATGGGATATGGATCGGCNATCGCGGTNGTGCTGTTCATGATCATGATGGTGTTTATCATCGCTTTCCTGTGGAAGATGTATCAGGACGAAAGGGACTGGCGTTAGATGTTTCCGCGTCCNATTGAACATGCCNCGGCCCCGCGGCGCTTCCTCTATCANCTGTTGCTGCCCGTCTCGCTCTTTGTCTGGCTTTTGCCATTGCTGGCGATNTTCATGACATCCATCCGNTCGGCCAAGGACATCAACACCGGCAATGTCTTTGGCTGGCCAAGCAGCTTTGAGATGATNGCAAATTANACNGGGGTCTTCACACGATCNAATGCCGGNCAGTATTTCCTGAATTCGATCTGGATCACCCTGCCAACNGTNGCGGCGTCGATATCGCTTGCCTGTCTGGCAGGTTATGCGCTGGCGATCTACAANTTCCGCTGGTCGGTGCCNCTGTTCTTTCTGTTCATNGCTGGCAATTTCGTGCCTTTCCAGATCCTGATGGTCCCGGTCCGCGATCTGTCGGTGCAAACAGGGCTGTATGACACGGTCACCGGGCTGGTGCTNTTTCATGCNGCNTTCCAGACNGGGTTTTGNACNCTTTTCATGCGCAACTTCATCCGNGCCCTNCCCTTTGAATTGATCGAAAGTGCCCGCATTGANGGCNTCAAGGAATGGCGCATTTTCTGGTTCCTTGTGTTGCCGCTCGTCCGGCCTGCCATCGCCGCCCTGTCCGTTCTTATCTTTACCTTTGTCTGGAACGATTTTTTCTGGGCTACCGTTTTGACCCAGGGTGAAGCATCAAAACCGGTTACGGCCGGACTTAATGCCCTGAACGGCCAGTTTGTCAGNAACTGGCATCTGGTGTCNGCCGCCGCCATCCTGGCNGCAATGCCACCTGTCTTNATGTTCTTCCTGATGCANAAACACTTCATCGCNGGCNTGACCCTTGGCGCAACCAAGGGCTGANGCCCGACGGGATATCTGACCATGCCAAAAATTACCTTTATCGGCGCTGGCTCCACCATCTTCATGCGCCACCTTCTTGGCGACGNGNTNCTGATGCCGTCGCTNCGCGANTCCGAAATNGCTCTTATGGATATCGANNCCGACCGGCTGGCAGAATCAGANCTGATCGCCCGCCGCATGGTCGATACGGTAAAGACCGGCGCAACCGTATCCACGACGACNTCACGGCGCGCGGCACTGGACGGTGCCGATTTTGTCATNGTCTCNGTCCAGATTGGTGGTTANNAGCCATGCACCGTCACTGATTTTGAAATTCCCAANCANTATGGGCTGCGCCAGACAATTGCCGACACGCTGGGCATTGGCGGGATCATGCGCGGGTTGCGCACTGTGCCGTTCCTGTGGGATCTCTGCCAGGACATGNCCGAGCTGTGCCCCGATGCGGTNATGCTGCANTATGTGAATCCCATGGCGATCAATTGCTGGGCGATCAGGGAACGNTTCCCCGATATCCAGACNGTTGGCCTNTGCCATTCGGTGCCNAACACNGTATTCGAACTGACCCACGATCTGGATATCCCGATCGCGGATGTGCGCTANCGCGTTGCNGGCATCAACCATGTCGCTTTCTTCCTGAATTTCGAACAGCGTATGGCGGATGGTGGCTGGCGCGACCTTTATCCCGATCTGCGNCGCCAATATGCCGAAGGGCTNATCCCCAAGNAAAATCCNGTGCGCCCGCGCTGCCCCAATCTGGTGCGCTATGAGATGATGAACCAGCTTGGCTATTTCCTGACCGAAAGTTCGGAACATTTTGCCGAATACTGCCCCTGGTTCATCAAGNANGGCCGCGACGACCTGATCGNGCAATATGGCATTCCGCTGGATGAATACCCGACNCGCTGCGAGGAACAGATTGCCGAATGGCGCGCGCANTTTGCCGAGCTGAAGGACGGNGCCGGCGTGGATGTTGAATCATCAANCGAATATGCGGCGGTCATCATGAACGCCATGGTGACCAACAGCCCGGCCAGCATTTATGGCAATGTCACCAANAATGGCGCNATCAGCAATCTTCCCGATGACTGCATCGTCGAAGTGCCCTGCATGGTCGACGCCAACGGCATTCAGGCAACCGGCATCGGCGCGCTGCCGCCGCAGCTTGCCNCCATGATGAAAACCAACATCAATGTGCAGGAATTGACTGTCGCTGCGCTGACCGAGNAAAATCGNGAGCATATCTTTCATGCGGCAATGTTTGACCCGCATACCGCNGCCGAACTGGATGTGCGCCAGATCAGGNCGATGACAGATGATCTGCTNAAGGCCCATCGCGACTGGTTGCCGGGATGGACGCAGTGACCCGCCGCCAGCTCGGTGTCTGCTATTTTCCGGAACATTGGGACCCNGCAGACTGGCCGGCAGATGCCGCAGAGATGCGTGCGCTGGGCATCGATTTTGTTCGCATCGGGGAATTTTCNTGGGGGGTNACCGAGCCNGAACCCGGNATCACAAAGCTGGACTGGATGCAGGANAGTCTCGACCTGCTGCACAGNNACGACATCAAGGTGGTACTTTGCACCCCGACCGCGACCCCGCCAAAATGGCTGGTCGACNGCATGCCGGACATGCTGGCCACNGACCGCNACGGGCAGCTTCGCAGCTTNGGATCCCGCCGGCATTACAGCTTTGCNCATATGGGCTATCGCCGNGAGGCGGCGCGCATCACCCGCCTTGTCGCNGATCGGTTTGGCACCCATCCGGCCGTCATCGGCTGGCANACNGACAATGAATATGGCTGCCACAACACNACCTTGTCCTATGGNCCCGTCGATCTGGCCNGATTTCGTGACTGGCTGGCACAGCGCTATCAGTCNGTTNACGCGCTGAACAGGNCATGGGGCAATGTGTTCTGGTCAATGCAATATNGCAATTTCGACGAGGTCGAACTTCCCAACCTGACCGTGACCGANGCCAACCCCGCCCACTGGCTGGATTTTTACCGCTTTACNTCGCAGATGGTGGCNGAATTCAACCAGCTGCAGGTTGATATTCTGCGGGAGCTGTCACCNGGACGCGATATNATCCACAATTTTATGGGCCGGATCCTCGATTTCGATCACTATGATGTGGGGACGCAGCTGGATGTGTCCTCATGGGATTCCTACCCGCTCGGGTTTCTTGACCAGATGCGCGACCTGTTTCCAAAGGATCACGGGCTGCAATTCGCCCGCAGTGGCGATCCGGATTTTCAGGCCTTTCATCATGATCTGTACCGCGCCACATCGAACGGCCGCTGGTGGGTCATGGAACAGCAGCCCGGACCCGTCAACTGGGCACCGAACAATATCGCCCCGCGCGACGGGATGATCACGCTTTGGGCGCTGGAGGCCTTTGCCCATGGCGCCGAGGCGGTCAGCTATTTCCGATGGCGCCAACTTCCTTTTGCGCAGGAACAGATGCATGCCGGGCTGCTGCGCTCTGACCGCAGCCATGCCGAAGCCTTTACCGAAGCGGGCGCCGTGGCAGAGATGATCCGCAACATCAACTGGCCCGCCACCACAAAGGGCCATGTCGCCCTGATTTTCGACTATGAATCGGCATGGGCATGGCATATCCAGCCACAAGGCGAACATTTCGACTACTTCAGCCTTGTCTTTGACATCTATCGGGGACTGCGCCGGCTTGGACTGTCTGTGGACATGCTGTCACCAGCCATGGCGGCAACGCAGCTGGATGATTATGCACTTTGTCTTGTGCCGGGATTATTCACCTGCGATGCGGCACTGTCCGCGGCACTGGCAAAGACAAAAAGCCGGGTCATTCTTGGGCCACGCACCGCATCCAAGACCAGTGATTTCCAGATTCCCGAGGGGCTGCCACCGCTTGTGCCTGATTCCATCAGCCCGGGACGTGTCACCCATGTGGAAACGCTTGCTAAAGGCCTGCATGTCGATATGGAGTCCATGCCCGGACATTTCTGGCGCTGGCGCGAATTTGCAGTACCGGTGGGTGATGCAGAGGTGATCACATCAACCGCTGATGGCCATCCGGCATTGCTGCGGCGTGGTCAGCTGGATTATTTGTGCGGCTGGCCCGATCCGGAATATCTTGGCAGCCTGCTGGCCGATCACTGCCAGCGTGTTGGCATTATGACCATGACGATGCCCGAAGGCGTGCGTATGCGGCGCGCCGGAAACCGCGGATTTGTTCTGAATTACAGTAATGTCGAGGTGGATTTGAAGAGCTTTGCAGGTCCACACCGGGTTGATCACGGCAGCGCAAAGCTGCCACCATCGGGCTTTGCGATCCTCAGCTTTAAAGGTCGCGACTGACCCCCATG
>PBLM01000015.1 GCA_002721775.1 Rhodospirillaceae bacterium
GGGTGAATTCATCTGTATGGCAGATGCCTGTTGCCTTAATTTCAACAAGTACTTCGCCCGATTGAGGTCCAGCTAAATCAAGTTCAGTGATCTCAAGAGGCTGACCTGCCTCAAACGCCACAGCTGCGCGTGTTTTCATAACATTCTCCTGCCCACATGCATCAGATCTGAAAGCTAATCATAATTTTTGTCTAGGTAGCAAGACGTTTCTGGGATCGGACACGTTCAACCCGTGTCTGTCTGGAAAAGCAGACAGCTTTTTAAGGGATCAGAAAACCGTAAAGCCGGCACAGGCGATAAACGGGCCATTCCGCCAGCCTGACTTGCCGTAACGATGCAACTGTCCTTGCGCGTCATAAACTGCTCCGCCTGCCCCAGCCAGCACAGCTTCACCCGCGGCTGTATCCCACTCCATGGTTGGACCAAATCGCGGATAAATATCAGCCTGACCTGTTGCCAGAAGCAAAAATTTTAAAGATGAGCCGACAGATGTAGTCTGCTCAATTCCATGCTGGACAAGAAACTGTTCTGTTCGCAGATCAAGATGTGAGCGGCTGGCCACCGCAACTGGCCCCGTATCTGGACAGGACCGGACAGTCACTTTAGAGAGCTGGCCGGATTTTATCTGCCATGTACCTGTAGCCGGCCCTCCCCAGCATAGCCAGTCAAGATAAGGCGCATAGACAATACCGCCCATTGCGCACCTGTCTTTTATCAGGCCAATATTAACAGTATAGGCCCCGGCACTGTCGTTACGCAGAAATTCACGTGTTCCGTCGAGCGGGTCAACAAGAGCATACAGCACCTGGGGAGACAGCTTATGGCTACCAGTCTCTTCTTCTGAGATTACCGGAAGGTCCGGGTAAAGTTCGGCCAGCGCAGCCACTAGGATGGCATTTGCCTGTTCATCAGCAAGTGTGACAGGTGAGGCATCTGCCTTATAACGGGCAGAAACACCCTGTTCTCTTACCTTAAGGATAGCGCTGCCTGCTGCGCGGACAGAGGCGAGCAGGTGGGTTAAATTTACAGCGTCACACATCACATCAGGGGCAGTATCCAGCTGCGCACCATCTGCCTCAATATCACACACAGATGAACTGCCTATTTGGCTGTTGGCATGACAAATTCTGCCCCTTTGGCGATCGAATCCGGCCAGCGCTGCATTACAGATTTCTGCTTTGTGTAGAATTGCACGGCTTCATTGCCAAACGCATGCAAATCTCCAAATAGAGACTGTTTCCAGCCGCCAAATCCATGCCAGGCCATTGGCACAGGTATAGGCACATTAACTCCAACCATACCTACCTGTATCTGGCGCGAGAATTCACGTGCTGTATTCCCATCTGAGGTAAAGACAGACACACCGTTTCCATAGCGGTGATTATTGATAAGCTCAATGCCTTCGGCTGAATTTTCAACGCGCACACAGGATAACACCGGGCCAAAGATTTCTTCCTGATAAATGCTCATCTCAGGGGTGACACGGTCAAACAGGCTGCCACCCATAAAATATCCTTGATTATGTCCCGGCACAGACACACCGCGGCCGTCAACAATCAGATCAGCCCCTTCTTTAACGCCCTGTTCGATCATGGAAGTAATCCGCTCATGCGCAACTGATGTCACGATTGGGCCCATTTCAGCATCCAGCTCCATCCCGTTCTTTACTTTCAGCGTCTTTGCACGCTCCGCAATCTGTGGCACAATCTTATCGCCAACATCGCCAACCAAAACCGCAACCGATATTGCCATGCAGCGTTCACCAGCTGAGCCATAGGCAGAGCCAACAAGCGCATCAACTGTCTTATCTAAATCTGCATCTGGCATAACCATCATATGATTTTTAGCACCGCCTAGGGCCTGCACACGTTTGCCGTTTGCCGCCCCCTTTTCATAAATATAGTGAGCGATCGGGGTCGAACCGACGAAGGAAACAGCTGAGATAGACTGATTTTCCAAAATCGCGTCAACAGCTTCTTTATCGCCCTGAATGACTGAAAACACACCGTCTGGCAGCTCAGCTTCTGCTAGCAGGTCAGCCATCATCAATGAGGCTGTCGGGTCAGTAGGGCTAGGCTTCAGGATAAAACAATTCCCAGCAGCAATGGCTAAGGGATACATCCACATCGGTACCATCACCGGGAAATTAAAAGGGGTTACCCCTGCGGCAATGCCCAACGGCTGCCGAAAGGTCCAGTTATCAATACCTGTTGAGGCCTGTTCTGAATATTCACCTTTCAACAGCGCAGGCATGCCACATGAAAATTCCAGTACTTCAATACCGCGTTCTACCTCGCCGCAGGCATCGGTGAACACCTTACCATGTTCAGAGGTAATTGCCGCGGCCAGTTTTTCCTTATCGCGCTTAACCAATTCAAGAAATTTGAACATCACCCGAGCACGGCGCACAGGCGGCGTGTTTGCCCAAGCAGGAAAGGCAGCTTTAGCCGCCTGAACCGCAGCGTCAACATCAGCAGCAACGCCCATCACTACCTCAGTTTTCTTCTCGCCAAAAGCAGGATTAAATACATCAGATTTGCGAGTTGACACCCCGCTGGTTTTTTTACCGTTGATATAATGAAGAACAGTTTCAGACATAATAGTTCTCTTCTTTGCTGGTCAGGGTTAAACGGATGCGCTGTTAAGATATCAGCAATTTTCTGCAGGTCAATTTATCTTATGTGCACCGGTCTGACGAAAAAAAAGAAGATTGGGATTCACAAGCAGAACAGGCTATNCTGAGCAGGNAAAATNNAGNGNGGANNCATTTATCCCNTTTCAAGAAAGAGAGCTGTTTNATGAAATATCTTCACACAATGATCCGGGTCNGCGACATTGATGCTGCACTTGATTTTTTTNTTGGTAAGNTAGGCATGGTTGANNCCCGCCGCAAGGATGTGCCGGAAGGCAAATTCACCCTTATCTTTCTGGCTGCAGATCAGGACCTTGAACAGGCCAGGGCTCAACGCGCGCCAGAAGTTGAGCTGACCTATAACTGGGACAGCGAGGAAACCTATACAGGCGGCCGCAATTTCGGACATCTAGCCTTCACCGTTAAAGATATTTACGCCACCTGCGCTAAGCTGATGGCAGAGGGGGTCACTATTAACCGTCCGCCTCGTGACGGGCGCATGGCCTTTGTTAAATCTCCTGACGGTATCTCGCTTGAACTGCTGCAGGAAGGTGAGGCACAGGCTCCGGCAGAACCCTGGGCGTCGATGGAAAATACTGGCAGCTGGTAACTGATCTGTTACCAGGTTTCTCCCCCGTCAATGGATAGAGCCTGACCATTAATGCCTGACGCTGCCGGGCTAGCCAGAAACAGAGCTGCCTGCGCCACCTCATCAGCTGTGAACAGCCGTCTCTGCGGAGAGAAATTGTGCAGCTTTTCAGCTGCGTGTTCCGACGACAAGCCTGTTTTTTCAGCGATATTGGTAATTGAGGACTGGGTCATTTCNGTATCTAGATAGCCCGGGCATATTGCATTNACCGTGATATCTTTCTGTGCGGACTCAGAGCCGCCAGTGCGAAGAGNTGCAACTTCAAGGGCTGCCGATTTCACCANTCCCAGAACTCCGTGTTTACTGGCCGTATAGGCCGAAATATAGGGATAGGCCCGCTTGGCCGTCATTGATGCAATCGCAATCAGCCGCCCCTGCTGGCAGTCAGCCACTTTCATTCGGACCAGCCCTTCACGCAAAGTCAGGAACGAGCCAGTCAGATTCACCGCAATTATTTGATCCCACAGGCTGCGATCTGTCTTGTCAAGGGGCGCGCTGGCCGCGATACCGGCATTGGCGATCACAATATCTGCAGCAGCTTGGGGCACCCCTTTTCCTTTCGCAAAATCAAACAAGTCTGCAACAGCCGTTTCCTGCGTGACATCACAGACGAAGGGGTAAATTGTACTACAACCTTCGGCAACTGCCTCAAGAGCTGATTTGCGGCGGCCGGCTATGATGACATTCGCCCCGGAGGCCGCAAAATGACGGGCCATACAAGCCCCTGTCCCGCTGCCGCCACCAGTAATCACAACCTTGCGGCCTGTAAATTCACATCCTGTTACCGTCATCCGCCCTGCCTGTCTTTATTTCCTGGTTTCGCACCGGTAAATCTTGCCGCCAGACGGGATTGACCCTCATCTGTACCAAGACCGGTGGCCAGCGCATCTGCCTCAGCCTCAAGCTGGTCATCAAAGCTGGTATGAGCAACTTGATCCAGCAACCGCTTAGTGGCCTGCAGTCCAGATTCGGACGCCTTGCCCAGCTGGGAGGCCAGTGCCGTTGCTGTTTCCAGCGCGTAGCCTGTATCTGTCAGCTGATTGACCACGCCTAANCGATACAGCCGTTCTGCTGTCACTGGAGTTTGTGTGAACAGCAGTTCAGCCGCTAACCAGCGCGGCACGGCCGCCGCTAATAAAAAGCTGAGACCAGCAGAAGGNGTCAACCCAACAGCAAGCTGGCCAGCGGTAAAACTGGCAGCTCGGTCAGCAACGATCAGNTCACATGCCAGCATCAGGGCCATGCCAGCCCCGTCTGCGCNTCCTTCAACAGNGGCGATCACCGGGCAAGGACAACTGCGCACCGCCCGCACTAGCGCATTCACTTCGTCAACAGGAGCCCGCCGGGCCGCATAATGCCCACTGGCCACCTGATGCAGCAGACTCAGGTCAGAGCCAGCGCTAAACCCCCCTGAAAGCTTAGTTGATGAGGAAGCTTCAGCCCCAGATAAGATCACTGCACAAGGCGTTTTATATGGATCTAGCCGGAATGCTTGAAGCAATTCAGTCAGGCTGCTCACATAGGGTGGGGTGAGCGATGGGCGCATCCCCTCGCCGCTAGCGTCGCTATTGATNACAAGACAAATATTGTCTGTCGTTGTGATTTGAAGCGCACCAGTCATGCCTTCCGCTAACCCTTCCACACCCATTCAATCCTACTCTTAATGCACAAATAAAAGTTACACAGGTGCAAGCGGACGGGCAATGGCTGAAATCTGGTGAATCCCACATCCGGTACAAAATACAATTTCCGTTTAAACCCTGAACCAGCTGAACCGGCGGAATCTAGCTAAGCCAACTAAATCGGCGGCCAGGAACACAAAAAACGGCAACGCCATCTGCAGAACAGAGGCTGCGCCCAAGGTCTGCCGACCNGCCCCNGATGCNAGGATTACCGCTTCTGTCGTCAGGGTGGCCACCCGCCCATTACTGGCAAATACAGTCGGCAGGTACAAGGCTTGTGAAACCGCAAAGCCNACCGCAAATGCAGTCAGCACAGGGATTAGCAAAATTGGCAGTTTCACCGCGTAGAATCGGCGCCATGGCCCGGCGCCTAGATTTGCCGCCAAATCAGTAAAACCTGTGTCAAACCGCCGCCATGACGGCCCCAGCGATAACATAATGTAAGGAAAGACAAACACCACATGCACCCATAAAAGTGTCATAAACATGCCATCCACTCCCAACCAGATCAGCAACACCTGGAGCCCGAAAAGGAATGNCGCCTGAGGGATCAGAAGCGGCAGATAAATTAGCCCCTCAGCCCGCAAACTCATCTGCCTGTCCCGTGCCCCATTTTGTCTTNTCGCNGTCCNCAAAGAGGCGCTTTCCAGCCACAGCANAGCCGCAAAAACAGACACAGAAGCGGATGCCAGCCCCAAAACAAGGCTGGTTGCGGCCGCGCGCAACAACCCATCACCTGTCATCATCCATGCCCGCACNCCCCAGCGGGACGGCAGGCCATCTGGAAAGCGCCAGATATCAGCAAAAGCCCAAATCAGGGATGAGATAAGGCCCACCGCTGCCAACGTGCAGGGCAAAACCGCTAGCCCCAAAAGACAGAACCGGCCCGCATGCGCGAGGAGCGGCTGTGTCCTCAGCCGCCAACCAGATCGGCAAATATGGCAGATAAGCCTAGCCCAGATAGCAGATGTGACTGACCAAATACCACAGCAGATCAGCGCCAATCCTATCTGGGTCAGCGCTCCCACCGCAGCTACAAACTGGTGCATCAGATCCGGATCACGGAACCAGACCAAAATGCGTACTGCCAGCGGAGCCGGTGTAGACGGGGCCAGCACAACAGCCATATCCACCACAGAGACAGAAAACACCAGCACGATCATTACCGGCAGAATAAGACGGCGGCCTAGCTGAGGCTGGACCACAAGACACCAGCTGGCCAGGGGGCCGCGCCCAAGCGAGCGCGCACCATCCAGCAGGCGAGAGGCATCAATCTGGCTGGCCGCAGACAGACCCATCAGGACGAGGAACGGCACTTCCTTAGCCACCAGACCTATAACCAGCATCCAACCAGCCTCATCTGGGACCAGATTCAAATTGGGTGGCCTCTCCCACCCTGTGGCCCAGGGCGAGAGGAGCCGTATCAGCCAGCCGCTCGGCTGCAGCAGGAATAAAAATCCCACCGCTACAGTGATATGCGGGACAGCGAGCAGTGGCGAGAACAAACGGGTTAAAACAGCTGCACCACCTGTACCGACCAGAGCCGCCAACAGCCCCATCGCCAACACATAAGACAGGGCAGTAGCCATCAGGGCACTAAAGATGGACAGGCTGAGAGATGTGACAAGCCCCGGTTCTGCTAGAAAGGCGCGTAGCGGTGAAAGTGAAACCATGTCCCCGCCGAGAGGTGGAAACCAGCCTGTTGCTGGCAGCACAGCTCCGATCAGCCCGGCCAGCACAGGCGCTAAGACAAGAAGCAAAATCACCACAGCGCCAACAGCCAGACCCGTATTGCGGGCGGTGTGGGGCTGGCCTGAGATTCCTGGAATCAACTGTTATACATCCACAACNCTAATTTGCGGAGTAGCGTTTGGCCCAGCCCTGTTCAATTACCTTNACCCAGGACGGGTGCGGNTCAGCAAGGCTGGCTGATAGTTGCGCATCAGATAAAGTCGCTATCCCACGTGGTAGTGCGNCAAAGGCAGCAGCATCCGCAGGTGGCAGTTTAGCCATCGACAGGACGGTCGGATCNCCCCAGATATCAGGATTGGCTTTGCGCANCTGAGCTTCTGGCGAGAGCANNAAATTGGCCACNACTTTGGCCGCCGGANCATTCGCATTGAAGGGGATCGCCACAAAATGAACATTGGCCAGCGTGCCGCCCTCATGAATATAGCTGCGGACNGTATCNGGCAGAANNCCNTNTGCAATCCCGTTTGAGAATTCNGCNGGATTAAAAGCCATGGCNATTGNCACNTCTCCATCTCCCAGCAGGCGCACCATATCAGTATAGTTGGCTGGGTAATGCCGGCCTCCCCGCCACAGATAAGGGGACACATCCGCAAGCCAGGCCCAAAGCGGCGCAAGCATTGCATCTGCTGTGTCCATATCAGCAGGAGCGGGCGCGGCAAATATCTTGCTATCTGGCAAAACTTCCAGCGCAATCTGTTTTAAAAAACTNGTGCCGGTAAAGTCGGGCGGCCCGGGAAAGGTAAAGCGGCCCTGATTATCGTCCTGCCTTACCCAGTCAGACAGAGCGGCGGCTGAACGCGGCGGGGCGACCACATGGNTGGTATCATAACCAAAAACAAGTTGGGCCCGACCCCAGGGAGATTCGAGCCCGTCTGTCGGGGTGGCAAAATCACTGATAAGCGCAGGCAACGCAGCAGAATCTGTGTAGGCAAAAGACGGCAGGGAAAAGGCCCAGGCTTCATTCTGAAGCAGGTTCTGACGTTTAAGAGAAGCGAAATTCTCGCCATTCACCCAGACCAGATCAACAGAGCCACCAAATGTCTTACCAGCCGTCTTTTCCGCTAGGATCCGGCTAACCGCATCGGCCGTATCNGTCAGCTTTACATGGATAAGGGTGATATCATNCCGGTCTTTCAGTTGCTCTGCCGCCCAGGCAATGTAGGCATTTATCGCCGGCGAGCCGCCCCAGGCATTGAAATAAACTGACTGGCCACGGGCCTGGTCAACAAGAGTTTCAAATTTATCCGCAGCACTGGCCATAAAAGGCAGTAAAGTCAAAAGCCCTGCAACAGATAAGACCTTTAGGGCAGAAAACAGCCGCCGAACGGATGATAAAGCAAAAGACCGCTGTATTATCATGATTAAAGATCNCCCGTTTCGTGACATAATGACCTGCCGTAAACCTATCCGCTAATATTATGTGGAATGACAGGCCTTTGCATCGACCATATAGGAAAAACAGTAAACAAATCTATGAACCAAAGAATAAATTTTTTAAATATATGGCAAAAAAACTTTTACCACACAAAAAAGTTGAGCTATACCGCAACATCAAGCCAAAAAACGACAACAAAGATTTTCCCTGAAAGACAGGCCTTTAGGCGATTAAAGCAAAAACGAACATGCTGGAATTATGTGACATTGAGTTAGGTTTTGACAAAGGCGCACTCTTTTCCGGCCTGAACCTGACGATCGCCCCGGGCGAGATCTGCTTATTNACCGCGCCGAGCGGTGCAGGCAAATCAAGTCTTCTGCGCTGGATGGCCGGGCTGGAAACACCAGGACTGCGCGCTAGCGGACAGGTCAGGCTAGGCGATCACATACTTTCTGATCTGCCTGCCGAGCGGCGCCAGCTTGGGCTGTTATTTCAAACTCCGCTATTATTTCCGCATCTGACTGTTGCGGATAATCTGGGCTTTGGGCTCGTTGCCACTGTCACTGGCACAGCCCGCAGAANCGCTATTACAGACGCGCTAGATAAGGCTGGGCTGACCGGTATGGGCCATCGTGATCCGCAAACTCTTTCAGGCGGCCAGCAGNCCCGCCTTGCACTTTTGCGCATNCTNTTAGCTCAGCCACAGGCTCTGTTGCTCGATGAGCCGTTTTCAAGCCTTGACGGGGTCCGGCGTGAGGAGATGGTGAAGCTGGTCCGANAAGAAGCTGTGGANCGCAAGCTTCCTGTTCTGCTGGTAAGCCACGATCCACGTGATGAAGCTTTACCTGACAAGCCTCCTTACCGGCTAGTCACTTAAAAAGCCTCCACCACGCCTTTAACTTCCTTTATGCCTTCAGCAGGGCNGCGATCCATTTGNCAGTTGTGTCTGTTTTCGCTAGATCCANAAAGGCCCGTCTTTCACGGTCAAACAAGGCCTGCTCATCGCTGTGCTGCGCTTCATCCTTACTTGCCACAATGATGGTAGCGATCTGCATCGCCACAGCCTTGTTGTGAGGGACAAAATCACCTCTGGCGACGCCGTCTGCCATGAAAGCCTCCATCTTATCCATCAGCTGAGGTGATGCTAGCTGCACAGCTGGTGGCTTTGGCGGGACATAGCTGTCCTGCATCTGCCGNACTGTATCTATCGCCAGGGGCAGGAGCCTGTCACGGCTGAGGAGTTCGACATCATGGCTGGTCCGGAAATACTGAAATTTTGCAGACAGTTCAGGTGATGTGCCGGTGCGNCCATAGCCTATCTGCATCCAGGTCTGCCACGCAGCCTCATCCCAGTNACCACTGACCTGATGCCAGCGCAGATAGCTCTCCTTCACGCCACCACCTGAAGGCACCAGCCCGACACCGGCTTCAACCAGGCCAAGGGTAGAATTTGAATGCACAACCANCTTATCGCAATGCATCAACACTTCAAAGCCGCCGCCTGCCGCCAGACCAGATGGCGCACCCACAACAGGTACGGGACAATATTTCAACTGCTTCACAGCCTGCTGGAAGCGATCAAGAAAGCTGTTCATCTCTGTCCAGTTGCCCTCATGGATGAAGGCCAGAAACTGGTTTAGATCAACACCAGCAGAGAAATGCTGGGCGTCATTATGCACCACAATCCCCTGACCGTGGTCAGCGGCAGCCTGTGCGACAATCTGCATGGACAAATCATTCAGCGCATTTGCCTTGGAGTGAAATTCGACCAACCGCAAATCACCCTCCAGCCGGTACAGGCTTGCAGCGTCATTGCTGCTGATCTTTTCGGCTGTCCGGCGGGAAAGAGAAAAACGCATTACCCCCGCTGGCAGGGCGACCGGCTGGTAGCCTTTATGATGGGTATCTATATGAAGATGGCTCTCATGTTCCGCATAATAGGGACGGCTGCGCACTTTCAACTGACTGGGCAAGGCAATGCCCAGTTCGTCTGCCAACTGGCACAGCCTGCCCAAGCCCACGGCATCAATTAACTCAAATGGGCCACGCTGCCAGTTAAAGCCCAGCTTCATCGCATCATCAATATCCTGAGGCGACGTCGTGATTTCCGGCACCAGAGAGGCTGCATAAGACAAGATTTTGATTAGAACCGTCTGGGCAAAGCGACCTGCAGGACTGGTCTCTTTGAGGATAGGGTCAAGCGGCTCTGTCTGGCGCGCCTGCGCCTCTGCTGAAGCGGAAGCAGCGGCAGGCAGTTCTGTGGCAACACCGCGCCAAGCTAGCCCATCGCCTCCCTGTTCGATGACCCGCACTTCACGCCCTGCCGCCGTGTTGCGGTAAAAGCCGCCCTTGCCCTTATTGCCCGTATAGCCAGCAGCGATCATCGCCTTATTCAGTGCCGGGTCATCACCTACCGCATGAAAGGCATCATCTGCCGGCAGGATGGAGCGCAGAGACGCAGCCACATCAGACATCAGGTCAATTCCGATTAAATCATAAAGCCCAAACACGCCTGTTTTGGGAATCCCGAACGGGCGGCCCACTAGCGCATCAGCTGTATCAATCGGAATGCCTGCGGTGATAGCTTCATGCAGGGCCAGCTGCAGCGCATAGACCCCAACCCGATTGCCCAGAAAACCTGGTGTATCACCGCATCTGACTACACCTTTGCCCAACACGCGATCATTAAAGTTAGCTAGCTTTTCAATGACCGCCTCATCTGTCTGCTCACCCCTCACGAGCTCCAAAAGCCGCATAAAGCGCACTGGATTGAAGTAATGAGTGATCGCAAACCGGCGAGTAAAATCAACTGGCATCTCGGCAACAAGCAGGCTTATGGGAATGGTTGAGGTATTTGAGGTGACAATACAATGCGGTGAAATCGTCTGATGCAGGCGTTTATATAAGGCCTGTTTCACCGGCAGCTGTTCGATTACCGCCTCAATGACCAAGTCACAATCCGCTAGCTTGTCAAAATCATCATCGATAGTTCCNGTTGTGATCAGCTGCGCNCGCNTTTTATGCATAAGCTGCGGCGGGTCAGAAGCCAGAAGTCGNTCAATCGCGGCAGCTGCTGCATGCGGGTGGCCNGCTATCCTGGCCGGNAGATCAAGAAGCATNACAGGTAGGTTCGCATTAGCAACCTGTGCAGCAATCCCGCTGCCCATTGTACCGGCCCCAATGACCGCAATTTTAGTAAACTGAGAAACAGATGACATTATACACCCCCTAAAAGCTGTTGATGCCGATATTGTTATGACGCCAAAAACTGGGCGAGAGGCAGATTNACCNAATCGGGGTGCTCACTGGGCAGCATATGTCCTGCCCCGGCAATTTCAGTAACTGTGCTATTGGAAATCATGCCGGCNAGTTTGCGTCCCTGTTTTAGCGGNGTCATTTTGTCGCTGGCCGCCAGAATCAGATGGCAGGGNTGGGTTACAGCAGCAGCCGAAGCGGCGCCCTTNTCATAGGCATTACANGCCTGCAAATCAGCATGTAACGCGGCNTTGTNATTGCCTGCCATNAGAGCCCGCCCAAAGCCTAAATGATTGAACCCCGGCTGTGTGTTATCATGAAAATGAGCTGTCCTACCATGACCCCAACCNGTCATCATTGCAATCGCGGCGTCAATTTTTGAGGAGGAGGCATCCACAAGCCATTCATTAACNGGAATCTCTGCCGCACCTGCAATCAGGCACAGCCTGTCAACATATGCGGAATNCCGGCTGGCTATCTCAAGAGCGACAAGACAACCTTGCGAATGGCCGACGAAGGCGGCTGTCTGCACGCCCATCTCCGCCAGCAGCCTGGCGAGCCAGTCTGCCATATCCTCAATGCTGGTTAGGGGCGCGCCNCCCGATAAACCATGGCCNGGAAAATCAGGNGCAATGATGTTATAGCCTTCATAGGCAAAATATCGACTCTGCAGACCCCAAGTCAGATGACTCTGCCCGCTGCCATGCAAAAACACAACAAAGGATGCGCTCTCATTGTGCNCCCTACCGCCCGTGGCGATNTGGACAGATATNTGTTCAAATTCNAATTTCATTGCACGCCTATCCTCATCCATACCCTCAATCAGTAGCTAGCGTTGCCCGTCTGGCACAGNCCGGCGGGCCGCTTTGAANCCAATTTCAAAATCAGCCTGAATATCAGACACATCCTCCAGACCAACGGACAGTCGGATCATATCATCAGACAGTCCGCCTGCCTTCATCGCGTCTGCGTCAATATGTGAATGGGTAGTNGANGCCGGATGAATCACAAGCGTTTTGGCATCACCCACGTTAGCCAGATGAGANGCAAGCTGGACAGCTTCAATAAAGGCCCGGCCAGCCTCGCGCCCGCCTTTCACGCCAAAAGCNATAATCGAGCCTGCCCCGCGTGGCATCAGCCGTTTGGCAATGTCATGGCCGGGGTGGTCCGGCAGATCCGGATGGCGGACCCAGGCGACATCCTCGTGAGCAGTCAGAAACGCAAGTAACGCNCGTGTATTATCCATATGACGCTGCATACGCAGCGGCAGNGTTTCCAGCCCCTGCAGAATATGGAAGGCGTTGGTCGGCGACAGGCAGGGTCCNAAATTATACATCGCTTCTGCCCGGAGCTTTGCGGTAAAGGCAGCNGGGCCAAATTCTTCATAAAAATTTATCCCATCCATTGAATAATGCGGNGAGGCGATTGTGGGNAATTTATCAGNNTCGCCCCAATCAAANCGGCCACCATCNATTACCGCCCCACCAATCGCAATCCCATGCCCCCCTATCCATTTGGTCAGCGAATGAATGACAATATCTGCTCCTTTTGTGAGTGGCTTTAACAGCCAGGGCGTGTTGAAGGTCGCATCTATGATAAGTGGCACGCCAGCCTTATGGGCAANCTCGCCCACCGCTTCGATATCCATGATATCAAGACCGGGATTGCCCACTACCTCACCAAAAACCAGCTTGGTATTGGGCTGGATGGCGGCTTTGATGGCATCAGGATCAGTTGCAGAGACAAAGCTGGTTTCAATGCCAAAGCGCGGCAGGGTATATTTCAGNAGATTGACATTCGCCCCATAAAGCTGGGCAGANGCGACAATGTGATCGCCAGCTGAACATAAGGTAANCAAAGCAGANGATAGCGACGCCATACCAGANGCTGTGGCGGTACAGGCAGCAGCCTCTTCAAGGGCNGCGAGTCGCTGTTCAAGAACTGCCACAGTTGGGTTGGAAATCCGCGANTAAAGATGTCCGCCCACTTCCATATTATACAGTGCGGCGGCGTGTCGCGTATCTTTGAACATGTAGGAGGTGGTCTGATAAATTGGCACAGCACGGGCACCATGACGTTCGTCAGGCATATGGCCAGCATGAAGCGAAAGCGTGTCAAATTTATAATCTTGGCTCATAACAGAGTCTTCCTTTGATATAAATTTAAGAGATCAGATACATAGCAACTCTAAAGCGAGATTCCTGTCAGGCTTGTTAAACCAGCATCAGTGACGGGTCAACCATTCCGGATCCATCGCCAGAACTGCATCACCGCCAGAGGTGATCACACGGGCCAGCTTTTCAAGTTCAGGCAGACATTGTTGCAAATAAATATCTGCGGTGACGCGCTTGGCATCCAGAAAACTTTGTGAGAACCCCTGCGCTTTACCTGCTGCCACAACATGGCCTGACCTGGCCATAACCCAGCCCCCGCACAGCCAACCCAGCATCATCAACCAGTCAACTGAACTGACCGCTGAACGGCGCGGATCATTTGCTGTGCCGCAAAGAAAATCAAGTGTCTGATGCGTAATGGCCAAAGCGCGGCGCATCGGCTTAGCCAGCTTCTGATTTAGCCCTGTAAGATCAGCTTCCATTTCTGACAGCAAAGCTCGAACAGATGCCCCTCCATCTCGCAGCGTCTTGCGGAAGACCAGATCATTTGCCTGAATTGCTGTAGTGCCTTCATAAATCGGCAGTATCCGGGAATCACGGTAATGCTGGGCAGCCCCTGTTTCTTCGATAAAGCCCATGCCACCATGGACCTGCACAGCATCAGAGGTCAGCGTGACTGCACGCTCAGTCAGCCAACCCTTAATAACCGGGATCAGCAGAGAGGCCCGCTCATCAAGCTTAGCCTTGTCTTCATCAGGGCCATGCCGGGCCAGATCAAGAGCTGCCCCGCCAATCACAGTAAGGCCTCGCATTGCTTCTATTTCTGCCCGCATCACAGATAAAAGCCGCAGCACATCAGGATGGTGCGCAATAGATGCACCAGGGCTACAATCAAGCGGGGTGCCTTGAACACGGTTCTGCGCGTAATCAACAGCTTGCTGATAGCCACGTTCTGCAACAGACAGACCCTGCAGGCCAACCGCGAAGCGAGCATGATTCATCATTCCAAACATAATCGACAGACCCTGATTTTCTTCACCTACTAAATAACCAACCGCGCCGTCTGCCTCGCCATACTGCATCACAGCCGTTGGAGAAGCTTTAATCCCCAGCTTCTTTTCTATTGACATGCAGCGCACATCATTGCGCGCGCCCAGCGTTCCA
>PBLM01000003.1 GCA_002721775.1 Rhodospirillaceae bacterium
ATTTTAATTTCGGCAAGCCTTATTTTGTTCTTAAGTTTTGTTATCCGGTCAAGCTTTGGNGTTTTTCAAATACCTATNGCAGCCGACCTTGGATGGTTCAGAAGTGANTTTTCACTCGCCCTAGCAATACANAATCTGGCTTGGGGATTAGGNACTCCTATATTTGGAGCCATTGCTGAACGATTTGGTGNTAAGCGAGCTATACTCCTAGGAACACTGCTATATTCTGCTGGCTTGTGCTTTAGCGCTTTTGCAATNAGTCCTTTCCAACACCAATGGCTTGAAATTTTTGTAGGGCTTGGCATTGCTGGAACCGGTTTTGGNGTGGTTTTAGGAGTNGTTGGACGCTCGGCTGCCCCTGAACAACGCTCTCTCGCGCTNGGTNTNACGACAGCTGCAGGTAGCATGGGTCAAGTTTTTGGACCTCCACTTGCACAATATTTGCTCAATTNGATGCATTGGTCTTCTGTNTTTCTTGTNTTTTCTGGTATGNTTCTCCTCTGTTTAATCTGCCTGCCNTTTTTACGTTCAGANTATAAGGCAAGTAAAGAAGAGCTTGAAGAAACACTGTCCAGCATAGTTTCNCGTGCCTNGCGTGACCCAAGCTANATCATGATTTTTATTGGCTTTTTTTCCTGTGGCTTTCAGCTAGGATTTATGACCGCNCATTTTCCCGCATTTGTAACNGAGATATGCGCCTCTATCGACGCAAACNGNCTTTTAGCTAAATTTGGTATAACAACCACAGCTGCACTGGGCGCNNTTGCTTTAGGAGTAATCGGTNTATTCAATATTTTTGGCACTATTGCTGCCGGTGTGCTCGGAAACAGNTTCCAAAAAAAATATCTTTTAGCCTGCATATATGCAGGNCGAACTCTAATCTCAGCATGGTTTATTATTNTGCCAATGACACCTTTTTCAGTTTTGGTGTTCTCNGTTGTCATGGGCTCTCTTTGGCTTGCAACTGTTCCACTNACNTCAGGTTTAGTCGCTTATCTATTTGGCCTGCGGTACATGGGCACNCTATATGGGCTCGTCTTTTTTTCACATCAGCTGGGATCTTTTCTTGGCGTCTGGCTTGGTGGATTTATGCATGATATTTTTGGTTCTTACACAACCGTNTGGTGGGTAGGAATTGGNACGGGTCTACTTTCTACATTGATCCATTTGCCNATATCTGAAAAACCNCGACCAGCNCCAGCCNCNGTAGNAACGTAATTTTTNATGCATGAGCTAAGTATNNANAAANGTATTGATAATGCGCACAAGNCTCTTTCCCCTTCTTTCAACTGCCCTGCTCAGCCTTGCGNGTTTNGCTGCTTNAATTCAGNCCANTTAATTTGCATNACTCACCTGNTTAATCCAGAAACCGGCACTTTCAAATAAATCTCGCCATTCTCCTCGCTTGGCGGCATATTCCCNGCACGCATATTCACCTGAATAGANGGCATAATCANACGGGGCATAGACAGTTTGGCATCACGTGNCTCNCGCATTGTNGCAAANTCATCTTCACTGACACCGCCTCCAATATGNATATTCTTTTGNNTCTGTTCGCCTACTGTTGTTTGCCACGCTACCTCTCGGCCGCCTGGCATATAATCATGACACACAAACAGACGCGTAGTATCAGGCAACGCNAGAATTTTATGAATTGAACGATATAANNTCCTAGCATCGCCACCGGGAAAATCAGCNCGGGCGGTCCCGCCATCAGGCATGAATAATGTATCCCCCACAAAAACTGCATCTCCNATTATGTGAGCCATGCAGGCNGGTGTGTGACCTGGCGTGTGAATAGCCCGTCCTAAGAAGTNACCAAGGTGATAGCTGTCATCATTATCCAAAAGTCTATCAAATTGACTGCCATCACGCTCAAACTCAGTGCCAGCATTGAAAACCTTGCCAAAAATTTTNTGAACTTCTGTAATTTCTCTTGAAATCANTAGCTGGCCACCGAGCTTNTCCTGCAAATATGGAGCCGCNGATAGGTGATCNGCATGAACATGCGTTTCAATATGCCAGACAACATTAAGGTCAAGTTTCTGAATATAAGCTANAATNTGATCTGCNAGGTCATAGCTAATNGCCCCTGACGCNTAATCAAAATCAAGAACGGAATCGATTACAGCACTCTGTTTGCTATCCTGATCAAAGACCACATAGCTGATCGTATGACTGTTAGGGTCAAAAAAGCCCTTTACCTCCGGAACTAACATTCCACCTTTGAATACCTATTTCAGAGTAATGATTGAAAAACATTACCTCGTCACACCAAAGGAAACAAGCTCGCATCTGCCAAGATAGAAAAAACAACCGTAAGGGGAAGTTGTCAGCACTATGGACGCACTAGAAGAGGACAGCTACAATTAAATATTAGCAATGCTTTTTTGACATGGATAAAGCCAAGATGGACTTTGCCAAGCCCAAAATACTGCCAAAGATTATGGTTGCCCCAAACGGAGCACGTCGGACTACAGCAGAACATCCGGCTATACCTGTTACAATCCAACAAATCGTTGACACAGCTGCATCCTGTCATCAGGCGGGCGCAGGTGCAATGCATTTTCATGTTCGTGATGCTAAACAGCAACATATTCTTGATGCTGGTCTTTATTCAGAAGCNCTTGCTGAGCTGGCCATTGCCGTCCCAGAAATGCATCTTCAGATTACAACTGAGTGTGTCGGACTCTACAGTCCTGAAGATATGCGTGCCCTTGCTTATCAGGTTATGCCACCAGGAATTTCAATTGGGATAATTGAGATGATCCCCGACGGGCAGCCAACCGCAGATGATATCAAGCTGTATAAAAGTCTTTATGAGGCTGGAACACGCATTCAACATATCTGCTATTTTCCAGAGCATCTAGAAATCGTGCGGCAAATTATTGATAAGGCAGGGCTGCCAGAAGATGATCTCTGGTGTCTATTCACAATAGGACATTATTCAGGGCGGGTCAGTAAACCTAAATTGATAGATCAGTTTTTAGAGAAAATGGAAAGTCTGAAACTGTCTCCAGAATGGGCCATTTGCGCCTTTGCTGAACAGGAACAAATATGCCTTCAAAAGGCTGTGTCACTTGGCGGGAAAGTGCGTGTGGGATTCGAAAATTCGCTATTTATGCCAAATGGAACAATTGCTGAAAACAATGCAGCCCGGGTGACCGCGGCTCGCACACTTTTTGAATCCAGAATTAAATAATTGTAAAATTGAGCTGACAAAAACATGATAGGTAAACTGGTCATTTTATGTATAGGACTTGTAGCATTATGGGCTGGTGCCAGCCGTATTGGAAGAATTTTAGGGCTAAAGCCTTTCATTAAAGTAAATGTGAAAAAGCAAAAGACTAAACCTTTTTTTTCAATAGCTGGATTTGAAATCACACGCTTTGAAGCTATCATTACAGCGCTCGTAGGTTTATATGTCTTGTGGGGATTAACGCACATTTTCTAAAGATAATGATGTAAATTGGCACTCAACTAGGGTTTTTGAAAAAGATGACACAATTTGATTGGCTGGAATGGGCTGTCGTGCTCTTGGGAATTGGTCTTTTTATTTTAGGAGGCCTTTTGATGCAGGTTCTGGGTGAAACCGAGCGACAAAAGCAATACGTCGATACTCACGCTCATCAGTTAAAACGATTGACAGGTTTGGTTCGTCATTTAGAAACTCAAAATAAAGAACTTCTTGGGCAAAAATCTAAAGANCAAGAAGNGGANGAAGATGATGATGATGATGATAATGAAGAAAAAGACAGCGACGAAACCACTACCCTTGATGACTTNTTGAACAAAACAGAGAAAANCTAGTNATATAAAAACTNGGCTTTCCAAGCNACAGNTACNCTNTNGAAAGCAAAAATTAAANCCTNAANTCGTCCAGNTTTGAGCGCANCCAAATNAATGCTCGCACCCANAATAACAAAAGATTATANTNNAAATGATTTCCCATATAAGAAACAAAACCGTGAACGACCTGTTCATAAATATNAGCCATTTNCTTGATCATTTCATTATGNTNATTTTTGCNAAAGCTGCTTATGATGCTGGCCGGCACTTTGGTGTGAGCTATGAACAGATTATTAGTTATGGCACATTAGGGCTTGTTTTGTTTGGAGCCTGCGCNCCAATNTCTGCTAGACTAGCAGACCGCTATTCGCGTTCCTTGATGATGGTTNTCTACCATTTTGGGATAGGTNTNGGTGCTATTTTAACCNCCTTTGCACAGTCGCTTATTGGGGTNATGATGGGCCTCGCCCTCATTGGNGTTTTTGCCTCAATTTATCANCCTGTTGGCATTNCCATGTTGCTAAAACNGAGTGAAANAATCGGGTTTCGTTTGGGCANAAACGGTGTCTTTGGCAATATGGGTGTGGCCTTTGCACCTCTCNTTATTGGNTTAATCCTGTTATTCGATGATTGGCGCATGGGCTTCATTTTNTCAGGCTTGTTCTGCTTGGNCTANGGCTTGGTTTTTGTTGCTAATCTGNAAGCAGATTNTGAAAGTCAAGAGAAACAGTCATTAAATACAAACAAATATGGCTTTGTCGACGGATGGCGGCGCGCCCTGCTTGCATTGGCACTNATAACNTCAGCTGGTGGTTTTATCTTTGGCGGCATGACCTTTCTTGTGCCACGATATTTTGAGCTTGAAATGCAAAATTTGACCACATCTGTTGCCATCACAGGTTTATTGGCNTCCATCGTGTATGCTATCGCCTCTTTTGCGCAAATTGGNGTGGGTTGGNTAATTGACAGAATATCCGCTAAGATAGTCCTNNTATACATAGCNGTTGGACAANTTGTTTTTGTCTTNCTGGCCGCGTCNTTTTCTGATCTGGCANTGTTATTTTTNATGGTCATTGCCATGTCCTTTGTCTTTGGCCAGATCCCNATAACCGATGCTGTGATGACGCGCTATGTGCCTGACAGCTGGCGGGNCCGAATTCTNAGCATCAAATTCCTCTTGAACTTATGCATNGGCGCTTCTGTTCTGCCNCTCAGTAGNTANATGNTGCAGACNGGTCATCAGATGTCAGATTTATTTTCCGTAATGAGTATGATTGCATGTCTTATTTTTCTGTCTGGGTTTATNCTCCCAAGCCTNCATAAAAATATGGCGTAATATGATGGTCTTCACTGCATGATNTTNTTTATAAACTGNCTCAGCTTTATGGGNANACATGCGCGTTTATGTCTACCTATTGGCCTTTGCATNGCNCTTATTTTACCTGACCTTGGNGANCAAATCAGNAATATGGTGCCGTTGGTGATNATCATCATATACGCATCAGCAATNATCAGACTGGATCTGNGCNCGGCGATAAAGGGAGCTGTTCAACCACATCGTATTCTNCAAAGTCTTAGCCTCAGCCTCGTGATACTTATNCTGNTTCCCTNTCTGTTTGTTTTNATNGCACGCAGTCTGGGACTCTCAGAAATGTTTATACCAGTTNTAATCTGGTATGCTGTTGCCCCGCCTATTGCCTCAACAGTCTGGATGTGTCTGCTGCTTGGGTTCAGGCCTGTTCTAGCAATGGAGCTGGTTGCTATGACCAGCCTAATNGCCCCCTTTTCCGGCCCATTTGTCAGCAGNCTGTTTTTGGCTAATATCGCCTCAATTGATCCATTNGACCTNTTGNTACGNTTGGGNGCAATGATTATGGTNGGTTGCGGANTTGCNTTNCTGGGACAATGGCTTATCNGCAGAAAAAGNATTGAAGAAAATCACACTATTTTNGACGGCATTTCNACGTGCGCAATGCTGATTTTTCTTATCCCNGTATTCAATGGCATCAGTACACANATATCCATTTCGCCTGTTCTTGCTGGTCAGCTTNTNGCGCTNGCAGTCCTCATGAATTTTGGGAGNCAACTCTTCATGATGGGACTTGCCATTTTTTTGCGCNCNNAGCAGGTAANGGACACACTNAGAGTNTTGGCTGTCATAGCTGGCAATCGAAATGTTGGCCTGTATTATGCNGCCCTTCCTTATGACCCAGTTATGGGCCTNTTCACNGCTATGTACCAGGTGCCCCTCTATCTGACACCACTTTTCTTAGGCTGGNTAAGCAAGATACNAAACCANCCAAGAAATNATTCCAGCAACAGCCAATGAGNCTGTTTTATTCATGTGTTTANTTNGCTAATCGATCGTCATTTGATCAGATNAGAGAAATGCACAGGTCCNAAAATCTGAGCTCNGAGNAAAACATCTACCCNACTAAATTCTAGGTGGTTGAGCTAGACAGTTCTGTCCNNCCNGCTCNCGTAAATATTTTNTCATGTNATGAGAGTNAAAAAGATGCAACTNAGGCCCGGAAATNATCNGCANTCGCCAAGATTNATTTCTACNACATTANGNACATCGCACTTGAAATATAATCTGCAGAATAANCCAAAGCNAAAATTTNAATTANANTTGCGCAAAAATCTGGNTATTNTTTTTCTTTTGTGAAATNAAAACCAATGATGACGGTCNTTTANTGACTATTTTTTTCTGGTTAATTTCGTGACGTCATGCCAAATTTAATTAAATCAAAATTTAGTGAATTTCTCTANATGTAGATTTCGGAGTTCAATATCATGAAACAAATGATAATGGCAGTTGTAACGACAACTTTGNTGCTGGCAANCAGCCCAGCATTCGCAGATACCGTTAAAGTGGGATATATGACAACCTTATCCGGTTCTGCNGGCATTATTGGCAAACANATGCAGAATGGCGTTAATCTAGCNCTGGAGCATACNGGGGGCAAACTTGGNGGCCGTNACGCGGAAGTNATTTTTGTNGATGACCAGCGTAAGCCTGATGTCGCCAAGCAATTAGCCAACCGTTTGATTAAACGCGACAAGGTCGATGTNGTTGCTGGCGTTATCTGGTCAAATTTGTTGATGGCCATNCATAAGCAGGTTACGCGATCTGATACATTATTAATNAGCTCAAATGCTGGCCCATCCCCACTGGCTGGTGATAAGTGTCATAAGAATTTTGTATCCATGTCTTGGCAGAATGACCAGACATCTGAGGGCATGGGTAAATATATGCANGATGCCGGCATAAAATCCGTCTATATGTTAGCGCCAAATTANCAGGCTGGCAAAGATATGCTAACTGGCTTCAAACGACATTTCAAAGGCGANATTATTGGCGAAGTTTACACCAAACTTGGTCAAAGTGATTTTCAGGCTGAATTGTCTNCGTTGCGGTCAGCCAACCCAGAGGCAACATTTATTTTTCAACCTGGTGGCATGGCTGTGAATTTTGTGAAGCAATGGAACCAAAGCAATATGGATTCAGTTAGCAAACTTTATTCTGTATTTGCTGTTGATGGCATTTCTCTGCCAGCGCTAAAAGAAACAGCCCTTGGCACAATAAATACACAGACTTGGTCACCTGATCTTGACAATGACATGAACAAGAAATTTGTGGCAGACTACAAGGCAGCATATGGCGGTTATCCCTCATTCTACGCTGCGCAAGCTTATGATACGATGATGGCTATTGATCATGCAGTACAGAAGTCTGGGAGCACAGACACAGAAGCAATGCGCTCTGTTTTAGCAAAAGGTAAAATACCAACAACACGAGGCCTGTTGGCGATGAATACAAATCAGTTTCCTATACAAAATGTTTATCTGCGTGAAGTCATCTTGGATAGGGATGGTAACGCAACTTTAAAGGTCATTGGCACCGTCATGGAAAACCATGGCGATGTCTATGCTAAGGACTGCGAATTTTAGAGTAACCTGAAACAAGCAGGGCAGTGATGGTCGGACTGCCCTGCATTCCGTTTTCAAACAGCACAGCAGGCAGCGAGTCGAATGACAATAACGCTATTGTTGGAACAGGTCTTCAATGGCATTCAATCTGGTATCACCTTGTTTTTGGTGGCTGCTGGTCTGACGCTTGTTCTGGGCATTATGGATGTAGTCTTTCTGGCTCATGGCGCGCAAGTCATGATTGGTGCCTATGCAGCCACAGGTTTCACCCTGCTGACAGGTAATTTTTATCTAGGCATTATGCTAGCTATTCCATTAACCTTCGCCAGCGGATATCTACTTGAATATCTAATCATCAGACATTTATATAAACGTGACCATATGGAACAGGTGCTGGCAACCTTCGGACTGATCCTGTTTTTCAATGAGTTGATCCGCATTGGCTTTGGGCCGGCCGCTCTGTTCTCTAATTTGCCTCCCTCGCTTTCTGGATTTGTTTACATCCTGCCAGAAACACCCTATCCGGCCTTTCGCCTCATCGTTATTTTTGTTGGACTGGTATTGGCAATTGGCATCTATATTCTTGTCGCCAAGACACGCATGGGCGCCATGGTCAGAGCAGGTGCGGCCAACCCGGATATGACTGCTGCGCTTGGTGTGAACATTCATATGCTGAGGCGGTTTATTTTTTCAGTTGGCGCAAGTCTGGCAGGTGTCGCTGGTATGATGCTTGCGCCCTTGACAGTTGTTGAGCCAGGCATGGGAGAACCTCTGCTAATCTTGTCTCTAGTGGTCATTATAATTGGCGGCATTGGCTCTGTTCGTGGGGCCTTCATTGCCGCTGTTCTTGTTGGTCTTGTCGATACAATCGGCAGAGTGTTTCTGCCAGAGATGCTGAGAGCGTTCATGTCTCAATCAGCCGCCGACGGGGCGGGGCCAGCTCTTGCCTCTATGATGATATATATCTTGATGGCTGTAATACTAGTATTTAAGCCAACAGGCCTGTTCCCACCAAAAGGTTAGTGTTGATGCAACCGCTTAAAACATGTCTGGAAGTTTTTAAATCATCTCCTGCCTTGTTTATCCTGTTGCTGGGGTTTGGCTTATTTCCAATCTACACTAGCCTAGCTGACCTGCCATTTTGGAATGATGTTTCTATGCGTATCATGCTACTAGGCATGGCTGCATTAGGGCTGAATCTCGTTCTGGGATTTGGAGGAATGGTCTCATTTGGTCATGCTGCCTTTATAGGCATAGGGGCTTACAGTGTGGGTATCAGCCAGTTTTACGGTATTGATAATGGCTGGCTACATATTCTTTTTGCACTTCTGTTATGCTCTACTATTGGTCTTGTGATTGGCTTTCTCGCCCTCAGGACCAAGGGAATTTATTTTATCATGATAACCTTGGCCTTTGCGCAGATGCTATATTTTTTCTTTGTCAGTCTTGAGGTCTTTGGCGGTGATGATGGTATGGGTGTGGATCGTGCTTCATTTTTAGTTATTGATTTATGGGATCCGCTCCGGCTTTATTACCTGATTTGGACGGCTCTTTTTGCTGTATGCCTGCTTCTCCTGGTCATCATCAATTCTCGTTTTGGTGTAATCTTGCAGGGAATTAAGGATAATGAATCACGTATTGAAGCAATGGGGCTGTCTGCTCTGCGTTTCAAAATCACGGCCTATGTAATGTCTGCTGCTATCTGTGGACTTGCTGGTGCTTTATTTGCAAACTGGCAGGAATATGTCTCACCCGATATTATGCATTGGTCTCGTTCAGGCGAATTAATGATTGTCATTGTCTTGGGAGGTCTTTCCTATATTGCCGGTCCACTAATCGGCGCAATTGTCTTTTTTCTGCTTGAAGAATTTCTACCTGAGTTGCTTAATTTTATCGCCCCTGATTACAGCGAAAACTGGATGATTATATTTGGACCGATGCTGATTGCTGTTGTCCTATTCACAAAAGGTGGGCTGATGGCCATATTTCATCAAATATACCTGAGAATTACTCGGCGGCAGGACACCACATGACCAAAGTATCGCTTGAACTAAAAGATATCAGTAAATCTTACGGGGCCCTGCAGGCAACACATAAGCTGAGTCTATCTGTCAACAGGGGTGAAATCCATGCGCTTATTGGGCCAAATGGTGCAGGAAAAACAACCTTAATCAAACAGATATATGGATCCGAACAACCTGATAACGGTAAAATTCTGTTAGAGGGAGAACTTATAAATAATACTTCTTCCTCTATAAGGGTGCGCAAGGGAATTGGTCGTTCCTTTCAGATCAGTAATGTTCTTCTGGGTTTCACAGTCCTGCAAAATGCACTTATCGCCGAGCTTGCCCGAAAGGGCAACGTGTTTCGGTTTTTCGCACCAGCCTTTAGCGATCCCTCTCTTTTATCTGGCGCACGCGCTATTCTGGAAAAGGTTGGGTTGCTTCATCTGTCTGAGAAACTTGCTGCTGAAATCTCTCATGGAGAACGCCGACTTCTTGAACTGGCACTGGCGATCGCAACAAACCCCACACTTTTATTACTGGATGAGCCTATGGCAGGGGCTGGTGCAGAAGAGAGCCACCACATAACCTCAATTATAAGAGAGTTAAAGAGCCAGCATGCGACCTTACTGATTGAGCATGATATGGATGCCGTTTTTAGATTAGCAGACCGCATAACAGTACTGGTGGAAGGAAAAACCATCGCCAGTGGAACACCTGATGAAATCAGCAACAACAGCGATGTTCGCAACGCCTATCTTGGCGATGGTGATTAACATGCTGTTTTTGGATAAAGTGAATGCCGGGTATGGGGCAGCTCAGGTTCTGTTTGATTTATCTCTGCATATAAATGCTGGAGAATGTGTCTCTCTTATGGGTCGCAACGGAATGGGAAAGACGACAACTGTGCGGGTAATCATGGGTCAATTACCGCTGCAATCAGGCCGAATACAGAGGTTTGGCATTGCCGATGCTGCCATGGAAAGTTTTGAGATTGCTCGCCAAGGCATTGGACTGGTTCCAGAAGGACGCCAGATTTTTCCAAATTTATCTGTTAGTGAAAATCTGCAAACCTTCTACCAGCCATCCCTATCAGATACACGGGATGAATGGACATTTGAGAGTGTAATTGAGCTATTCCCACAGCTTAAAGAACGGCTGAACTATGCAGGAGATCATCTGTCTGGAGGCGAGCAGCAAATGCTGGCGATTGGGCGGGCCCTTATTACCAACCCGAAATTACTGATGCTTGACGAAGCAACAGAGGGGTTGGCTCCACTGGTAAGGCAGCAGATATGGGCCTGTCTGAGTCAGCTAAAACAGAAAGGCCAGTCTATTCTGATCATCGATAAGGATATTTCTGCTATTACAAGGTTGGCAGATCGCCATTATGTAATGGACAAGGGAACTATTGCCTGGCAGGGAACATCAACTGCACTTCTGGCCGCACCGGAAACTATAAACAGATATTTAGGCATCTGACGGGATAAACTTATCGCCCACCGGTCAGCGCAAAGAAGATAACACACAGACAAAGCGTCGCCATTATTGAGAATAAACTGTTCCAACCCAGAGAAAGCTGAAGAGGACGCTTGCCATTTAAAGAAGAGACCATCAGTACAACAGTTGCGAAAGGTGAAGTGGTCATTGACAAGGCCCAGCCACAAGAAATTGCCAACGCAGCCAATGTGGGATCTACAGGCAAGACAGGAAGGCTGCCTAAGAGACTGCCAAAAAAAACGGCCATCATAATAGGACTGACACCCAGCCATGAAAAAGGTGTCATCACTACCGTCAAGCAAATCAGCACCAGATAATCAGGCATCAACATTAGTCCCAGATTATCAGATAAGTATTCAGCCGGAACCATCTCCGCACTCAGCCTCCCAATATAGCCAGATGAAGCTAATGCCAACATAATTTTCGCATTTTTAGGTAACTGTGTCAGACAAATACATGCAGCGCGTTTCAGCGCTGTAGCCGGAGTTTTATCTCTTTGGTGATTCTGCGCCCATAACCACAATACCATGACTAAAGGACAGGAAACCAACAAGCCAAAAACAAAACTCTCACCGGAAAAATAAGAAACAAGAACTGTCAAACAGACCAGTGACAACAAGACAGAAAAAAAACTGACCAGTGCCAATAAAGGCAATTTCAACTGTTGAAGTGGTCGGGCAGGGCTGCGCTGCACATGCCGAAACCTCCATCTGTCTTCAGCCCAACCGATAATACAAATAGCTGCAGTACAAATGAGGCCATATATGCTCCACCATTCTCTGCTTATACCGTCTATTAGTTCAAGGACCGCGAGTGGCGCAATCGCTGTTGGTGACCAAACAACACTCCAACTAAAACCGCGCAGCATTGATGTAAGCTGTCTCCGTTCTCTGATATCTGCAATATCAGCTTGTTCTTTTTCAACACCTTTTCGGATTAGTGGTGTGAGTAAACTTATAATGCCTAAATTAAATAGAACAGACATGATGTTTGACCCGCCAAAGACAGCAAAATATCGCTTTGCTGGCGGTTGGCGGGTCAAAAATTGTCCACAGTTAGCTACCGCCGTTGAAGTGACTGCAGCTTCATGAAGCAATGCAAGCAAGAGCAAAAAAGCCATCAGAAAAACAGCCTGATTGATCGCAGCTTGAAATATTTCCCAAGGCATTTTCAAAACCAGCAAAGCAAAAGCTGTCAGGCAACTACATACACTCAGAAGATAGATTTCGCGCAACCCAATTAGACGCCAGCTGCAAAAAAAGACCCCTGCTGCGGCGCAGTAAGAAATAAAATTGAATACAGGCATGCTTGTTGCGCGCGCGCACAGCATTGTCACCATCACTATGACCATCAGCAGCCCAGTGACAGTCTGCAGAGATTTAAGGAATGAAGGGACCAGTTTAGTATACCCACTTAACAAACTTTATCACTGACCTCAGTTTATACCCAATCCAGCAAGCAATAACAGTCTTGACAGCACAAAAGCTTCACGTTCTGATCGGATGAGATTTCACGTTAGAGAATGAGGGTTATGTTTGAACGCGTCTTTATCGCTGGGGGAGCAGGGTTTTCTGGTGATCGCTTTGATGCTGCTGTGCCACTGGTTGCACATTTGGCAAATTGTGATGGCCCCCGTTATCTGGTTTTTGAAGTTCTAGCAGAACGAACAATCGCCCTCGCACAAATTTCAAAAACGAGAGATCCTGACACAGGTTACTCCCCATATCTCGAAGCTTATCTTCGCCCAGTCTTAGAACAAATAAAAATGCATCACATCAAGGTTGTCTCGAACATGGGCGCTGCCAACCCACTGGCAGCGGCAAAACATATTAACAGGCTGGCTGATGAATTAGACCTGCCTCCATTTAAAATCGCCGTTTTATCAGGTGATGATTTGTCTACTTATCTTGATGAGCAAACTCTCTTAGAGGCTCCTACAATGGAAGGCAACCAATTGTCAGGCCGTGATTTAAAAGCAGCTAACGTGTATCTGGGCGGGGACGCTGTTGCAAATGCACTAGCAATGGATGTGGATATTGTTCTTGTTGGTCGCACCACTGACAGCGCGTTAGTTTTAGGCCCATTGCTGCACGAATTTGGATGGGCAAAAGATGATTGGGACAAACTGGCAGCTGGCACAATCTGTGGCCATCTTCTGGAATGCGGTGCACAAGTCACAGGGGCCTATTTTGCCGATCCTGGTTTTAAGGATGTTCCTGCACTAGCTGAAGTAGGTTTTCCCATTGCAGAGGTTTACGAATCTGGAGATTTTATTATAACAAAGCCTGAGCAGACTGGCGGTTGCGTCACCTCTGCTACGGTTACAGAACAGCTGTTATATGAAATGCACGATCCAACTTGTTATGTTGTGCCGGATGTTTGTGCAGATGTCAGTGGCCTATATCTTGCAGAAGACGGAATAGACAGAATTTTGGTGCAAGGGATAAAGGGTAGCCCCCGACCAGAACAGCTCAAAGCAACTGTCTGTGTTGATGGCGGGTTTATGGCCGAGGCAGAACTTAGTTATGCTGGCATGAACAGCCTTGCGCGTGCTAAATTAGCTGCAGACATTGTTTTAGAGCGCATGCAAAAATCTGGTTTCAATGGTGAAATACGCCGCGACATTATTGGGGCATTTTCTGTTCTTGATGGCGGCGATGCGCCTGCCAGCCAAGCAAATAACCTGCCCTTTGACGGCGATTACAGAGTTCGGCTGTCCCTCATTTCAGCTGATCAGAAAACTGCGCAGACATTGTGTGATGAGCTTCAACATCTTTATTGCTCAGGACCAGCTGCTGGTGGTGGATATCGCAGTTCAGTCACACCGCAGATGGCATCAGCCTCTATTTTGCTAAACAGAACACTTATTGAACCTCATATTGCTGTGGAGGTGGTCGATAGTTGACTAGCTCCTCAGAAATGCGCTGTTTGCCGCTTCACGCTATCGCCCACGGCCGGGCTGGCGACAAAGGCAATGTCAGCAATGTATCTTTGGTGGCCTATCGACCAGAGGCTTACCGTTTTCTAGCTACAAATGTGACAGCAGATAAAGTGCATAAGCTTTATGCTCACCTGGGGGCAAGTGGTGTTACACGCTATGATTTACCCCTCCTCTCTGCATTTAATTTTGTTATTGACGATGTTCTGGATGGCGGGGTCAATGCATCGCGGTCAATTGACAGGCATGGCAAAACGTTAAGCTATATTCTGCTGGGTAGGTTCATCATTGACATGCCAATGGATCTTATTCCCGACAGCTCGCCCTATCTTGACCCTGATTTTCGTTGGCAAAAATATTAGGCAGTGAACGCATCCAAATCATAGATGTTGGCTTTGGGAACACCCTCATTGAAATAATCATATATATTTGACGCCGCCTGATAAGACATGCGATGCAGGCTTTCAGCTGTGAATGCTGCAGCATGAGGGCTTAGTTGCGTGTTCTTGGCAGACAGAAGGGGATTATCTGCTGCAACCGGCTCAATTGAGAAAACGTCAAAAGCCGAAGCAGCAATGTGACCTGAATGCGTTAATTCTGTAACAGCCTGCTCGTCAACAATCCCACCACGTGCACAATTCACTAGATAGCTACCTTTTGGCATTCTTAGCAGCCTGTTTTTATTAATCAGATTTGCAGATTTATCTGTGAGCGGAACATGGATGGTAAGGAAGGTGCTTCGCGCCAATCCTTCATCCAGATCATGGATAATTTCGAAGCCATCAATCTCGCTCGCATCAGGATCAAACTTTTCATCACAAACAAGCACAGTCATACCAAAGGCACTAGCAAGCCGAGCCACGCGCGTGCCAATCCGTCCATAGCCAAGCACCAGCAAAGTTCGCGCGCCCAAATCAAATGCCTGGATATTCCTCCGTTGACTGTAGTCACTGCGCACAATCTGTTCCATATAAACTGCGTTTTTTGCCATATTCAGCATGAACATAAAGGTGTGTTCTACAACAGACTGCGCGTTTGCATCAGATGCGATAGCAACAGTTATATTACGTGACCGGGCACAAGCCACATCAATGGTGTCGCAACCCACCCCATGCTTAGAGATAATTTTAAGGTTTGGCATGGACAGAATCTGTTCAGAAGAAATCCGGTTAGTGCGCACAAGAATCGCTTCTATCTTCTGTGCTAAACCTTCAAGCTGCTCTTCGCTGAGCGCCCAACCCTCCACGACCTCAAAGCCTTTTTCTCTAAGCAAAGCGGGTCCTGAGTCATTAATTTTTTCAGTTAACAGAACAGTCCTCATTACCGTTTGCCTCTAAATTTAAAATTTGATGTGATCGACATTCAATAAAGTGGCGTCAACCATTTAAATATTTAGGGAACCATAACGCTATCTCAGGGTAGAACATTACCGCTAGCATCCCGATTATTTGAAGAGCAATAAACGGAAGAACAGCCATGAATATTTCCTGCAGTTCTATATCCTTTGGCGCAACTGATTTAAGCCAAAAACAAGCCGGGCCAAATGGAGGAGATAAAAAGTAGATTTGGATATTCATAACAAACAATACACCAAACCATACAGCAGCCCATTCCGGTTCAAGTCCAAGTTCTGGGGCCATAGCCACAACTACCGGTGCGAAAACCGGGACTGTAATGAATGCAATTGCAATCCACTCCATAAATGTCCCAAGTACTACCAATATCGCCATCATAACGAACACAATGCCGAGCGCTGGCAATCCTAAACCGCTAAACAAAGAACGCATAAAGTCTGCACCGCCGATGAGATTGTAAATACCAACAAATGCTACGGCACCCAGAATAAGCCATATAATTGTGCCAACAGTTGACATGGTCCCAGCCAGAGCTTGTTGCATTAAATGCCAACTAAAAGAGTTCCTCATAGCAGCCACCACCATTGCCCCTATAACACCTACAGCGGCAGCCTCAGTAACAGAAGCGATGCCGGCATAAATCGAGCCCATGACACAGAATATTAGGAAAATACTGAGCATTACAGCATAAAACTTGGTCCTGGACATTTTCATTTCTGTGCCGCGCGCCTTAGCTACCTCTTCAGCAGTTGGAGCCATTGCAGGATTAATATTAACTCTTATTAGAACATAAATTCCATATAGCGTCGCAAGCATTAAACCCGGAACTGCCCCGGCCATGAACAAGTCGCCAATTGCNACNTGAGCCGACAGTCCATAAATAATCATAATTATACTTGGGGGAATGAGTGTCGCTAGNGCNCCTGAAGCNCAAATTACTCCNATAGACATTTTTCGATCNTAACCNAGTCTTAAAAGCTGAGGCANAGCAACNAGCCCNAGCATNACNATTTCNCCACCCATAACNCCNGACATNGCTGCNAAAACCACNGCAACTGCAATAGTTTGTATNGCTACNCCNCCCCTAAATTTCCCAGCNAAGATAGACATCGCATCAAACAAGTCCTCTGCNATNCCAGCTCGTTCCAAGATTGAGGCCATTAAAACAAACAAAGGNACAGCAACTAGTGGATATTTTTCCAAAAGTCCAAAAGCATTCGTAGAAACAAGATAAAGACCGCCGTAACCAAAATANGCAACTGCACTCAGAATAGANACAAATAAGGTNACAACACCAAGNGGCATTCCAGTCATCATGAGAANAAGCATTAATGCTACAATTATGAGGCTTGCTATGCTGATATCCATNTCCCTCATATCCACATAAAGCGAGGGATCAAATGAAGAGAATACTGATGCGTATATGCCATTAATAGATGCGAATATACCGCTTCCAGTTAAATGCTCAAAAAAGACTGAAAATAGTCTGATCAGTATCAGAGCACTTATGCCCAAAATCACCTTTTTAGAAATATGTGATGAAAAATGACGATACAGATTTATCAAAAGTTGAAGCAAATAAATGAATGCTCCGATTGCGAGCATAGATTTAAGTATTAGAGGCTGTGGAGAATTCCAAGCACTCCCCGCTCGCTCAGTCATTAGAACCGATTCAAGAGCTCTTACAGTAGTATCATCCACAAGCAGCCAAAGAGCTAATATGCCAACTATGTATGCAAGCAAGTCAAGCCACCAGCGTGTATTGTCTGTAGCAATAATATAAAAGACTGTAATCGCTATATGTCTTTTGTGAGAAGTTATGTAACCAGCTGAGATCATCCATGCTGTTGCGCACAACACCATAACGACTTCAAAAGCCCACTGGGTTGGAGAATTGAAAACATATCTCGAGATAACTTCATATCCAGTAACTACAGCGCAAAGCAGATATAATTGCGCAACCGCAAGGCCCGAAAATTTACTGAAATGGTCAAAGAACCCAAATCCGTCTTTTCCAGCTCTAAAGGCATCCCCTTCAGTATCAGGTAGAACTGCGATATCTTTTGACATTTTTTCCCCCGTGCAGCTTTTTGCAATTTTACTGTCAGGAAAGGCTCGCACGTAAATATCAACTTTGACAACTAGAATTTTTTGTAGAATTCCAGCAAGCAAAAATTTCAGACTTGCGCAGGCTTTAGAACTTTGCCAACGTGGTGTTTGAGGAAGTGAATAAAAATTCGTTGTTCATTTCGCATTATCAAGGGGAGCAAAGGCATTGAGTGCAGATACTAGAAAAGATCACGTAAGTACATATGGGATTTGGGCATGGCTAATCGGTTTAGCCTTCGGAAGCGCAATTACCTATTTCATGTTTGCTGTGGCAGATGGCTTTGCTTAATGATTAAAAACCGGAGGAAGAAAATGAAAAAATCATTATTGGCTCTAGTGGCCAGTGTAATGGTTCTTGGGTCTGGAGTAGCAGATGCTAAGACCCTTAAGTTCCAAATTAGTTCTAAATCAGGGGACTGGGCTCATAGTTATCTTACAGAAGAATGGAAACAACTCGAAGTTGTCACCAACGGCTCTCTTAAAATGGATGTTCTGCCCACTAAAGCTGTTGTGCCACATCGTGAGACAATCGATGCCGTAGCAAATGGTATTCTTGATGGCGATATGAATGCGATTGCTTATTTTGCTGGTCGTGACCCTGCATTTGCAATCATGGGTGACCTTATTGCAGGTTATGATACTCCTGATCAGTATGTGGAATATTGCATGCATGGCGGCGGAAAAGAAATGCTTCAGAAGATCTATGACTCAATTTTGCCTGGAAAAATTAAAGTTCTTGGATGCGGTCCTTATGGTAAAGAGGCATTCGTATCTACTGTTCCAATTAGAGGCGTTGCAGATCTGAAGGGATTAAAACTTCGTTCTCCTGAAGGATTAGCAGCCGATGTTTTCCGCCGTGCAGGTGCCTCTCCATCATCAATTCCATTCTCAGAGGTTTATACCTCCCTTGAGAAAGGCATTGTCGACGCAGCAGACGCATCTGTTTACATCAACAACCACGCTTCTGGATTCCATAAAATTGCGAAATATCCCCTCTATCCTGGGATTCACTCAATGGCAAACCTGCAAACTATTATTAACAAGCGCGTGTGGGATAAGATGTCAGCATCTGAAAAGGCCGCGATGGAATCTTTGACTTACTCGATATGGTCAAGCAAACTTCGTGATTCACGCCTTGAAGGCTTGGACCAAGTTGCTAAGGATAAAGCAGCTGGTGACTTGACGATCATCAATTGGTCGACTGAAGAGCGGAAAAAATTCAGAGAGATTGCTGTTGAATCTTGGAATGCATTTGCAGCGAAAAGCCCTCTTGCTAAAGAAGCCCTAGATTCAAATCTGTCTTACATGAAGAAGATTGGTCTGCTAGACTAATTTCTTCTGGCAAGATAATTCCGACAGGCGGTCTGTATTTTTGCAGGCCGCCTGTTTGTTTAAAGGCAGAATTTTTCAGTTAGAGAGCCAAGTGGGGAAACTACTGATGAATAGTTACGATTTTTCTGAGCAGACCGCTATCATTACTGGTGGCTGTAATGGGATTGGGGCTGCGGTTGTCAAAAAACTCGTTCATTCTGGTGCGAGAGTCTGTATTTGGGACATGAATATTGAGGATTGTGAGGATGAAATTGCCAAACTACCCAACGACACTTGCCAGAAAGCCCAGACAGATGTTAGCGATTTTGAAAGCGTCACAGCTGCACTAGAAAAAACTAAGTCTGCATTCGGCGCTGTGGATGTTCTCATCAACAGTGCGGGCGTTGCCGGGCCAACATATTCTCTTGCTGATTATCCCATCGACCAATGGCGCAACGTGCAGGCCGTGAACCTTGATGGAACATTTCATTGTTGCAAAGTTGTTGTTCCAGAAATGCTAGCCTCTGGTTATGGCCGTATTGTGAATATAGCTTCTGTTGCCGGCAAGGAAGGCAACCCAAATGCATCTGCCTATTCAGCCTCAAAAGCAGGCGTCATTGCACTGACTAAATCACTTGGCAAAGAGCTTGCCGGCACAGATATTGCGGTGAATTGTGTGACCCCTGCAGCAGCACACACTCGAATTTTCAACCAGATATCACAAGAATTCATTGATTATATGTTATCAAAAATTCCACGCGGCAGATTTGTCACCGTTGATGAAATCGCTAATATGATCGCCTGGGTGGCATCGAAAGAGAATTCATTTACCACAGGTGCGGCCTTTGATATCTCCGGCGGTCGCGCAACCTTTTGATAATTCATATTCAAGTGCGGGCCGCCTCAAACGCTGCCCACGCCTCTGCAAAAGCTTCAAAATCAAAGTCAGGCTCGCTAGCGGGATCCAGAACCAGCCTTTCCGTAGCAATCAATTTTTCAATTGCGTGCTGAAGTGACGGGATAACCAAAGAGGGAATGACCAAAGCTCCATGGCGATCTGCATGAACTAAATCACCTTCTTCAACTGTCAGTCCAAAAATAGAAACTGGCTTGCCAAATTCTCTTACATGAACGAAGGCATGAGAAGGTCCTATTGACCCGGCAATGACAGGAAAGCCAGTAGGCAGGTCACCCAGATCACGTACAACACCATTCGTTACCACTCCTGAAACGCCAAAACCTTTATGGACAGTTGTATTTATTTCACCCCAGAATGCTCCTACACAATTAGGAAAATCACAATCTTCTATAACAGCAACGGATGGCCGCTGACCTTCAGCCATATATTTATAATAGGCCATTCGCCGTTCTTTAACACTTTCTGGCGGCTCCTCCGGAGCAGAAGTAGCAGCAATTTTTGCAGTAAGCGCATAGCCTACCACAGACTTTTCCTCAGGAGCAGAAGCGACCATTGTTGCTTTTGTAAAATTGTTAAATCCACGTTTGCCTTCTGCTGCTTCAATTGCATTGCATACCGTTGGCGTATCAACAGACCTCAGAACATTTAATAATGCGTCATTCATGTCTTCATC
>PBLM01000009.1 GCA_002721775.1 Rhodospirillaceae bacterium
ATTTTTTCTCTTTTTTTCAATTAGTTGAAATTGAGTTGGTGTGAATGTCGATAGTCTAAACTCAGATTTTAAAATAAACCCAGCTTGTCTTCCGAGTTGGCATAAGGGTTCGATTTTTCCAATCTCTTTTTTGTTTAAAAGTTTAATTGTCTTGAGTTTTTTTGCACTGACTTCCTCCAGAAGTGTCATTGGACTTTCGTTTTCTTTGTTGCATACAAAATCAAAACTATCACTTGTTAAGCAGGGTTGAAAAGATTTCGTTTGGCCCGCAAGCTCTTGTTCACGTTCAATCCATTTCCTGTGAGTAACCCTATCAANCTCTGTGANTTTTGGNTCATCCNTGCCNTTCNAGTCTTCAATGGGTTCGAATGCTAACTGATGTGAAGATGAGAGTGCNTCTCTAAACATTGCCCACGAAAAAACACATGAGCTGTAAAGTTTGAGNCGCAACTTTTCGTCNTGTTTATTGAGATCCCAAAAATCGAAAATCATATCATCTACTATAAGTTCAGATAGGTGTCTCGTAGTTNGATTCTCTTGGCTTAANGTTTTCACATAATTGGTAAACAGGTCNGCCNTATCCTGGGCGGAAGACGTTGGAAGCCTATCTTTTANATAGGCATACATATCTCTGGATATTTCATTCGATATTGATTTAATNTCATTTNGTTTAGGTTTATTGCCCAAAAATTCANAATGTTTCTGCATTTGNACGGGGTCAATGATTTCAATGAGAAAGTCAAAAAGGCATAAACTTAAGGGGGCTTGAGATAGACTATACGCAAACCAAANTTTGCCATGGNTATCNTTGAACTCTATTGATTTNGCTTGNANCAAGATACTNCTTGTTGNAGAANTTTGTTTAAGCANATGCTCGACTGTNTTTTTAGAGATTGTGCCNGTAAACTGNTATAGNTTTTCAAACGTTACTCCAGAAGCTGATAAGGCGGAGAGTAAATGACACATCGAATAAACATGTAAACTATAGTTTTGCGTACCAATCATAAGAATGGTTTTGTCCACAATTTTTTTTGAATGTCGCGCGCATTCGTTACTGCTGGATGCTTCCCTCAAATTTACAAGCTTTTGAAGTAAGTCATCCGCTGGGGGGTGGATACGAAATTGCGGCCAGTTTTGAAAAATATTGTCCATTTAGATACAAAGTTTTACTAACAGTCATCCATTCTTTAGAAAATCTCTAAAAACTCTTCGATTATTTTGCATTTTGTTGTGAAGATGGGTTAATTCAAATCGTTTTTTAACAAGGTAATTCCCTCCTGATATTTTTGACAACTTCGCCTTTTCCAACCAGTATTCAGCTTCTTTGATAGAAGCCTTCAACCCCTTATTGGTGCCACTAAAGTTGTGGCTAGGAGGGAAAATATTTTTCTTTCGCCAAATCGGGGTTTTCAGACTTGCCAATGATTTTTGATGCCGCTTTGCTGCTATATGTACTTTTTGAACATATGATCTGGTCGCGGGAATGATGCGCGAATTTGGAAAACTGCCTACTCTTGAACCTCCATTGTAGTGTGAGAGAGCATAGTGTATCTCACCGTGGTATTGTTCTATTAATTGGTCTAAAAATTTAACCCCGAGCCGTATATTTATTTCTGGGTCGAACAATTTGTACCGCGGCACATTAAACACTGATTTAGCCGTTAGCGGCATAATTTGCATCACACCAATTGCTCCTTTTGGACTTATTGGATCAGGCCGAAAGCCAGACTCAACTTCTGCAACTGCTAGAGCAATTTCTGGTCTGACAAATTTAGATTTTTGACTTTCAGAAATAATTGTTTGAATGATTTTCTTTCTTGTCCAGTTTTCAGCAAAGCTTACTTGGTTGAGAGCAAGTATNAATACCGAGGAAATTATACCTATTTTAAATAATGTAATTAACTTTTTCATTTTTAGACCCCTATTTTTGACTTAAAGCCCTGATCCAGTCTTTTGAAAGAGTGATAACCTCAGGGCTAGGGTGATTGACTTTCTGCATTGCATCCATCATGGAACGAACATCAAGGTCAGGCATTACTGCCAAAAAAAGTGGCTTTTCTTTATCCTGATTTCCTGGCTTTGCGAGCTGAAGGGTTTCATCAAAATATTTGCCATTGAAAAAAATTAAGAAGGTGGGGCTTTCTTTTTTAACCTCATTTGAGGTAGGCCCGTCAACTTTAACAGTTTGTTGCGCCGATCCAGAAGATGAATTAGTGATCGCAAACAACATCAAAACCATCAAAGAAAAGAAAGCCATTGATAATGCAAGTGCAACTTCAGTGAGTGGGTTTTCAGTATCGCCTATCATAAGTTGATTTCCTTTAAATCTTTGCAGTTCTGAACTCTACTTGATTAATGAAAACATCAGGTAAGTTTTTCACAAGCTTGACCAATAAATCCAACCTAGAACTGAAAAATAAGTTTTTTAACGATCAATTGAAACGAAGCGTGTCTCCAGTTTGATTTTTAGGAACAAGCATGATGTTATTTTTTCTAATATCTATGCGACCGGCTGAGATAATCAGGTCAAAATCGATATTTGGCGTAAGGCCTATTTGTTTCAGGCTCACTAATATCCATTTATGCAAATCCATTAAATTTGCTGATGAATGATAAGTCAGAGTATGTCGTGGGCCGTAAATGCGTGTTTTTGAGACCCTGTAAAATTTTGGAAATTCATTCGTCATCAAATCAAGCAGTTGAAGTTTTTCATTTTCGGTAAAGTCAATTAGTTCAATTTCGATGGCTGCTATAGTTTGTCCACTTTCGTCAGTAACTCCATTCTCACGAGCCAGCATATTTCCGATCGAATCTCCAATCTCTTCACCTAATCTGGAAATGAGCCTGTCATTATTTATTCTTAAGCAGGCCTCGTCACAGTTTTCAGGAACGTATAATTCTTCTGATGGAAGGGACCATGATAAGATAAAAGATTGTGCTGCAACAGAGTAAGCTTCAGCGCTTACCCTTATTTTATTTCGTGAGACCATAACATTTGTAAATAAAATTATGACTTCATCAGCGGCAATCCTAATAGCGTTGCTCTGCAGTAGCGAGTTTCGCGTTACAGAATTCTCAATTATCCCTAAGGCCTGTAGTTTTTTAGTTTTATTCAGGATCGTATATCCCATCCTGCTTAGTCGAGTTTTAGCAGCTTCAGAGAAATCTTTCCCAATACCCTGATATTGCTGACTTTCATCAACAATCAAAAGATTTGTGCGGGCTTCGGATGCTTGTGCCAGGATGAAATAACAAATAAAGGCAAGCCCAAATATCATTGCAGGCCTTTTGAAAATAAAATACTTCATGAAAATTATTCTCATATCAATCATCTGCAGAATGTTCCTTTCGGAATTGTTTTTGGAAAGATTTGAAGAGTAATAAATCGGTCTCTAGTGGAAAGCGCAAAATGCTCGTTTTCAATCAGAAGCTGTTCTGAGAGGAGGGCGCGCACCCACTTAGTTATAAATCTAGTTTTTGCACTNGTGACAAAGTTATATTTGCTAGTCCCAATTGATGTTTCACTCAAAACCGCAATAGAAACTGAACCTGGAAATTCGGTTTCAAGAGTGTCTAAGAAGTAATTCTTGAAGCATCCAGACATGCCATTTATGAGCAGGCGGATCATTTGCTCTTCAGTTTCCCAAGTGTTTTTTTCAAAGTTTATTTCTGCCCAATTCATAGATAATAGACGCGCATAGAGCATACGCGCGATGCTAATTGCGGACGAGTCGAGCTGTTTTTCTACTGTAAAAATCTCACCATTGAGAGAAAACGCGGTTGTTTTCAATGAGGCAAGAATAGTTTCCGTCTTTGCTGTTTTGATTTCAGCTGTGGGGATGAGAAGTTTTTCCCCTAATCGTATGAAGCCAGCTTTTAAAATGATATCNTGTTCAGTTACGTCATCTTTATTNAGGGATGATTTTACCNTGAACCCAATTCGAGCTAATTCGTCTATTAAAGTGGTTTCATAGCTCTTATGTAAATNATTCGCGTTTTGGATATTGTATTTATCGCGTTCGATATCACTCTCAATATATAAAGTGAATTGCTCTGCCAGCGATTTTTCAGCAAGTTGGACGCAAAACAGAAAAAATAACGCACCAGCGATAAATGCTGAGCATTTTTTAATTCTAATTTTCATCATTATTGCCACCACTCAGTTATCCTATATTGTAACTAATATAAACAATTGAGTGTTTTTTGTCTTGATAAGCGATTGTTTATCTACACTGGAAATTTGACTCGCAACATTTGTCACATTTCTGAGTTGAAAAATCAGAGTTCAAATTAAACTGTTCGCACCAACTGATCGCGATTTTATTTGCTTCCTCAAATTGTGACATAGCATGGTCAATCTTTATAAATTTAGAAGTTGAGCGTAGAATTTTTGGAACATCTGGGCACATTGATGATGCAGGTTCAGCTTTTTTTATTACTGGGTTCGGAGGAGTCTCAGGCTCGGTTTGTTCCATTTTGTNTGAGCTGGATACAGTGCTTGTTTTAACCATTTCTTTTGCGCACGCAGCAAATAATATTACGGATAGTAGCAGAAAGATTCTTAAGATTGGCTCCAGTCTCATCGCTATACTCCATGAGTAAATTGAAATGTTTACCTACTTGATTATCACTGCGGATCACTATTAAGTCTACAAATATAAAATTATTAATAAAGTCCGTGATCCAACTAATAAATTGGAATGTAAATATTTCGGGGAGAATAAGAAATGTTACGTTTGTTAACGATTGTTTTCTTGATCTTTGGNATTNCTGGAAANGCCNNTGCGGANAAGGTTTTTTGGGCGGGAGTNGGTTTTTCCAATTATGGCGAAACTGTTGAAGAACANAGAACNAACTTTCCTTTTGCGAGTTATTTATTNAGATGTGATCCCTGCGAGCANGGCAAATCAATAGATGAAGTAGCGAGAGAAAGACTCACTGGAAAGCCATATAACAACATTGATATTTCGTTNGATTTAGTAGGTACAGGTCAGCTGGAAGGGCTNGTAATTTCGCCTGTAATTGCAAGAGAAAATATCATTCAAGCGGTGGACATCGACCCCAATGGTTCGAAGACTTATGAATATGCTATTAGATTTTTTATTAATTTAATGCTGTTTGAATTTAAGTCTGCTGAAGGCAGGTACTCGGGGTCTATGCCATTTATCTTAAAGCATGTAGAGACCTCCAAAAAGCCTCTCTCACAGGAGGAACTGAGACGCATAGGCATCGACCTCTACGTAAATAATAAGCGTGGTATGAATATTTTCGATGAGCTATACAAAAAAGCCCAGTCATCAATAAAATTCATGCCTTTTTCCGAAAAATATCCCCAAATAACTAATATCTCGTTATCTGACGAAGTTGCTGGTGTCATGGACGGTCACGTCGATTTGAAACTTTTTGCAGAGCAGACTGGGCAAATCTTTGAGGCTAATCTTGTTCAGCAGTCAGGTGGCATGCTTATCCCGACCCTAGGGGATAATAACAGTCAGGAAATGGAGACGGTTTTTGCTGATGCGTCTCGGAGAATTAAATTGCCTGAGCCTTCGTTCAAAATAGGGTTAGGAGTTGAGAGGTTTGTTTATTATGAGAAGGTTAAGGGACAACAAAAGACAGTATGTTTTATTGTGAAAGCAAATGTCAAAATAGATGGTGTTTTCGACACAATAATGGATTCAGCTTTTGTGAGGAAAAAAGAAACCTGTGGTGTGATAAGGAAAATTGAGAAATTGACACCGCATTTCCAATTTCCAGAGCAATTATACTCGCTTCTATATGAAATTTCAAAGCAGTTTGACGGAAGTGTTGAGCAGGAATTTTTGCAACGCTCCACACCTAAAACTATTGCGAAAACATCTGGCGAGATAACTACAGCAACTGAACAGCTATTTGCAGCATTTTAGATTAGACTTCTGGAGTAAAAGGTAATGTTTAACAAGTTCATGAAATTTAGTTCAATTTTTTTTATATTAGTTGGCTCGCTTCTCAGCTTTTCACTCGCTCATGCTCAAGAAACTGTAAAAGTAACCGCTGTAGGAGAGAAAAAATATCAGGAGTATTCGTCATACATTGAAGCGTCAGCGCTTGAAGATGCGAAACGTAAAGCGATTAAAAANGTNGCNGCTTCTTTTCCNAAATCAAAAAAGCGTATGTTTAAGGACTTAGAAGAAAGCATTTATGAAAACGTTGATGACTTTGTGCTAGANGCTGCCGTTCAACAGAAAAAAGACGANAAGGGNACAAAGACNTTTAAAGTAGCCATATCTGCATTGGTCGATGTGGATGCTTTAAACGCCTTTTTCATCGATAATTCTGAAGCAGGCAATCAGGAGGCTGGAGACGCAAGTGATTTTGGAGCCCTTTTTGTAGCGCGTGTNGAGACGGAACGGAAATCCTTCNANGTNAAACAAACNAGNGTNANTAAATCNGAGAGCCAAGCTACTATCAAAGAGGAAAGTGCTAGTGATGGGACTTCTTCTGTGGANAGCACGAACACCAAATCGNTGGATGTGAGNCAGACTGGGGGAAGTTCAGCAAAGAAGAGAGATGCGGTNGAGTACGAAGCGGACACAGAGATTTCGGCAGACATGGCAGGTGCNGTTGAAGAAGCGCTGGTAGATGCTGGCTTTGAACCTATGGATGCTGAGGATTTGGCCGATGAGTTTGATTTGCCTTATCTCGANGANATNATCGATCAAGGTATGCTGACGAAAAANGGCGGCTTNCCGAAAAAGTTAATCAAGCAATATAAAAACGCTGCGATTGACGCTGGTTGGACCTTCCTTGGTATGGGCAAAGTAGACGTGGGCACGCCTACGACAGATAAAGTGAGAGGCACAATTAAAGTGCCTGCAAAAGTAAGTTTTAAGGTCTGGATGTTNTCAGATGGCCGGGCAAAAACGGTTGCGTCTGTCAGGCCCAAAGTCGTCTATGGCCAGGACTCAAGTGATGCTGGTGTTGCTGAAACCAACGCATATAACGAAGCTATAGTGTTTGCNATGGACACCGTNGTNGGCCAATTACAGCAAAAAGGCTTNCGATAAAAATTTGTCATTTAAACCAGAGGAGAAAAAAATGACTTTAGCTAGAAGAAGAGTTTTAAAANTTGCAATGGCTTCCACAGCNCTTGCAACTCTCAGTGCTTGTGGTGCAGGCGGCATGGGAGGNNTGGCGACNGGCATGATGGGNGGCGGCGGAGGTAAAAGCTGGTCAGACATTATTANTTCATTTGAAAACTTGATGAACCAGGCTGTAGCTGGCGTTGCAGATACACAAGAATCTTTAGCTATGCTAGCTGAAGCGTTGGGATTAAAGCAGGAGGCNGCAGTTCTGAGAGGCGAGGCNAAAAATATTCGAGATAAGGGTACNGCATTTGCCGCCTCTGACCTGGATGAGTCAATAAATGCTACCAATGATGGGCTTGGCCGCATTAATGATAAACTTGCTCAAGCTAAAANTTTGAATGCTGGTGAGAAGAAAAAAATTGGCGAAGCTATGGCCAATTATGCTCCCGCAGCNCTTAAGGTTGGGTTATCTGCTATTGATGCAGGAATAGCACTTTCTGATATATCCTCCGCTGGCACACCTACACCAGCTGATGGGATGAAAGCAATTTCTGTNGCTAANGATGCCCCATCCAAAGCCCCAGCGATCATNAAATTNGCAAAACTCTCCATACANGGTTTNAAAGATCTTAGGGCAATTGCGAAAGAAAACGATATTGCTGTACCGGCAACTGATGANCTCGATGCATTGTCNATATAGGTGATTTATCTATCGCGCCGGGTNTTTCTCGGCGCGATAAAGTTTTTCATTTTTGATTATTTTGGATAAGGATGACAAATGATGAGCCTGTGCAGAATAGCCCTCTTTTTGGCAGTTTTGATTACATCAAGTGGAAGTGCATTTGCGTCCTGTCAGGACTTTCTCAATGACGTGGACACTACGTCTCTCGGNGTATCCTACAAAAAAGACCCAGAAACTGGCCGTATTTCTGCTTTGATGATGATGGGCGAGGCTAATTTTTTNTCTCCAAAGTCAAGTCTTGTCAGAAAGGCAAAGAAAAAAGCTCTTATGAGAGCGAAAGCAGAATTTGTTCGCTTTATGAAGGAGGACTTCGCGGCAGCTGACCTCGTCGCAGATTTGACCACTTCTGTTGANAGCACTGACCAAGATGGAAACACNACTGGTGCAGTTGAGGAAATCAGTTCAATGGCTGAAACNATGGCGTCCAGCGCTCAGTCAGTNATAAGCGGAATTGTTGTTCTCGGTGAATGCGTAGACAAGGAAGAAAAAGTGGCGATGGTTTTAGCCGGCTGGAAGCCACAACTCTCTCAGGCTGCTGCAGATGCAAAGCAAGCAACATCAAACCCAAAGCCNNNTGCTNGTTCATCAAGCAATAATTCCGGAGCAAGNNCACAAAACACGACAGTANATAATTCATCGGCTGGCGGTTCTGCTAGTAATTCGTCAGGANCGACTGGTTCGCCAGATAAGAAGGTNGGAATCNCTATTATTACTGTTGANGCGGAGGGCGAAGGAGGAAACCTTAAACAAGCCACCAATGAAGCAATTAGGAGCGCCTTGGCNCAAGTTNTAGGAGAAAGATTTGCATCTNCTCAACAAAGCACAGATTTTACAGCAACTGTTGAAGTGAGCAATTCGTCTGGAGCTTCCGCCGGTGCTGCTCTGGAAGCAAGCACTATGTTTGAGGTTCAATCTAGTGAGGTGAAGGGCATTCTTAGCGGTTACANGTANGTNTCAAAAAAAGAACTCTCAAATGGAATNAAGGTGGTTCTTCANGTTGAAATACCAAAATACGAATCATCGATTGATAAATCTAAAAACACGCTTATTGTCTTCAAACCAGAGATGAAAAAATTTCAAGGTCTCACTTCTAGTGAGGCCGACGAAATNGCATCNGCNATTCGCAATGGTTTAGAGAACGTCCTTAATGAGAGTGGAAAATTAGAGGTTCTTGACAGAGCGTTTTTGAAGAAGCGACAAATAGAACTCGGCACTNTAGCTGCAGGCAATAATTCCATGACAGAGATGGCACGTATTGGGAACCTCGCCGGTGCTGACTTTATGCTTGTTATCGAGTTTGAGAAATTGTCTGCTGAGATTGAAGAAAAGACGGTGGGCAATAATTTAATTGTGCGNCAAAAATTTAATGGTTCGGCAAACTTTAAGGTTATCGAGGTTGCAACCTCTAACATTGTGTCCTCCGGCTCANTTCCTATNAGAAGGCTGAAGTTCAAAAAAGAAAGTGGAATATCACAATTCAGCGATAAAGTAAGTCTATCAGTTTCGAGGCAGATTACTCGGAAAATGGGCGGAAAGATAAGTAATGCAAGTTTGTCTTCNGCGGATGATANAAAAAACGTTAGAGATGCCGAAAAGCGGGCTGACGAAAGTNTGAAAAAATTAGAGGAGAGTGTAAAAAATGACTGGTAAATTTGNGCTGAAATTTAAACTAGCAGTCATTGCAGTTGNAGGCATTCTANGTCTATCTGCTGGCAACGCATTTGCAAATTGTGATGNNTTCATGGAAGAGTTTGAGACAACATCTCTTGGCATCTCTTATAAAAAAGACCCGGAAACTGGAGCAATAAGAGCATTTCTCATGTCAGGTGAGGCAAATTTTCTTGCTCCTAAGAGTAGTTTAGTNCGCAAGGCAAAAAAGAAAGCNTTTATGAGAGCAAAAGCAGAATTCACTCGTTTTATGAAAGAGGAATTTGTTGCAGCAGANTTGGTTAGCGATCTCACAAACTCAATTGAAACAACAGATCAAGACGGTAATACAAGCGGGACTGTTGAAGAAATGAGTTCGATGGTNGAGACNATGGGAAGTGCCACAGAATCTGTGTTGAGTGGTATAGTTGTTCTTGGTGAATGCGTTGATAAGACAGAAAAAATTGCAATCGTTCTGGCTGGTTGGAAGCCTGAATTATCTGCAGCTGCCGCNGATGCCAAACAGACGATTAAGAAAGAAGTTGCACGTGGNGANGCGCCAGTTTCNAGCTCAGGGAATAATTCCAGCGGTGGNGGAAATAAAAGCACTTCAAAAATAAATGAAGTGAAGAGCTATTCTAAAAAGAGTTCCATNGCCAAGGATTTTTAGAGAAAGATAGCAATGTTTGAAATTGGTNAAGTTTGCAGGNTGCTGACATTNGCGATAGCGCTTGCAATCGCCTTCATGGCTNCGAACAAAGCTCATGCATATTGCGAAGAATATATAAAAGATAGCACAGAGGATTTTGAGTTTACTAANATNTGTGCATCATCAATAGGAAAGCCATTTTACAGAATAGTTCAACACNTGTTCGATGAGGGATCAAGTTTGACCTTTGCTTTTGCCCCACGCTCCAGAAAGCTTCTTTGTCATCGATACGAGCTTCGCGATGAAACGATAGAATACTGTAACAATTATGGTGTCGATTTTTTCCCAAAGAAATTCAAGGGTAAAAAGTTCAATGTTACCATGATTGACATTGACAAATCAAAACCAGACGCCTTTAAGGCTCTGTTTAATAAAAAATCTATTTTTAAGTACCCTGAATTGGCTGAAGAGATACCAGTTGATCAATGCTTTTCAATCATTGAAAACAAAAAAAATATTTACCTTGGATTTAGTGAGAGGGGAATTATTGAGTTATCTCAATGCCTAATTGAACTTGAGACTTTTGTGTCTGATAACAGAAATATATTCAAATAACATTAATTTTGAGGGTATATCAAAACCCTAAAGTCGCAGTTGCTTGTCTAACCATAAGCCTATTCCCCTGAAAAGTGGGGAGGGCGCCTTTCATTGAACGCGGCAACTCCTTCGCGTCTGTCTTGTGTAGGGATGGTTCGGTTATAAGCTTCAATTTCGAAAGCCAGACCATCAGTAAGCGACATCTGCATTCCGCGTGAAATAGCCTGCTTTGCCTGTCGGACGGCCACTGGACCATTCGAGGCAATTTTGCAGGCTGCCTCTAATACAATTGACTGCAGTTCAGAAGTTGGACAGACCCGATTAACCAGCCCCCAGTCTTTTGCCTGCTGGCTTGTGAACACATCACCGGTCAAGATAAGTTCTTTGGCCCGGCGTTCGCCAACAGCTCGGGAAAGATTCTGGGTTCCGCCTGCGCCAGGGATGATCCCCAGCTTCACTTCTGTCTGGGCAAACTGGGCGCTGTCTGATGCATAGACAAAATCTGCACAGGCTGCCAGCTCGCATCCCCCGCCATAAGCTGCCCCGTTGACAGCAGCAATAATTGGAACAGGGCAGCCCATTATAGCCCTTACCATGCGCTCATAGACCAGATGCTGGGCCTGCCATGCCTTGTCAGTCATCCCATTACGTTCTTTTAAATCACCACCGGCACAAAAGGCTTTGCTGCCTGTTGCAGTCAACACCACAACACGGCAGTCTCCTGCATCTAAAGATAACTGCTCGAACAGGTCAGTGAGCTCATAGGCCATCTGCGTATTAAAGGCATTTGCTGCTTCTGGTCTATTCATCTCAATTTTCAGAATATGCGGCTCTGGCTGGCTGGTCAGCAGGGTCTTGTAGTCTGATGTTATCATATTAAGCCCCATAGAACGTTCTTGCTTGATTACAGTGTCTTGCCCACGGAGCAGAATGATGATTAAGATTTATGCCTGTTGTCAAGACAGACAGACCAGCAAATAGATCAATCATACTGCAGGGGTGCAAATTAAAAATGGCTACAGGGTTACAAAATGAGCTAGATGGCGTACTGGTTGTGTCTATTGAACAGGCTGTTGCCGCCCCCTATTGTGGGTTATTATTGGCTGATTCTGGCGCCCGGGTGCTGAAAATCGAACGCCCCGAAGGTGATTTTGCCAGAGGCTATGACAAGGGTGCAGATGGGCAGAGCTCAATCTTCATCTGGTTAAACAGGGGCAAGGAATCTGTATGTATTGATTTGTCCGATGCTGATGATTTAGCCCTGCTGCAGCGGATTCTGGCGCGTGCTGATGTGTTGATTTCCAATTTGTCTCCGGGGGCAATGGAACGCCGCGGCCTGACCGGTGAGGTCCTTCGCAAAACAAATCCAGGCCTGATCACAGCCAGAATATCCGGTTATGGGTCAAGCGGACCTGCAGCTAGCAAAAAAGCTTATGATTTTCTGGTACAGGGTGAAAGCGGTGTGGTCGCAGTCACCGGCACAGAAAAGGCCCCCGCACGAGTTGGCGTATCTTTGACAGATTTATCGACGGGGCTGACAGCCTTTTCAGCTATTCTGAGGGCACTTCATATGCGCTATCGCACAGGCAAAGGCGTTGATCTGGAAGTCACGATGTTTGATGTGATGGCTGACTGGATGAATATGGCTTTATGCGGGCATCGGTATTTTGGAGGTGCACCTGGGCGGACTGGGTTGACGCACAGTTTTGTAGCGCCTTATGGGTCTTTTGAGACAGGGGATGGTAAACAGGTTCTGATGTCCATCCAAAATGACAGGGAATGGGCAGATTTCTGCAAAGAGGTTTTGAGGCAGCCGGAACTGGGAGATGATCCGTTGTACCGGCATAATACAGATCGGTATGCGAACCGGGAAAAAATGACAATTATAATCAACCAGGCCTTTGAAGCCTATACTAAGGACGAGCTTTTGGGGATGCTGGAAGAGACTCGTATTGCCTGTGCCAGCCTGAACAGCGTGGAAGAAGTCTCTGCGCACCCATTTCTTCAGAATCGGACCGTTCACATGGGCGATACCGCAATCGACATTGCTGATCTGCCTGTTCGCCGCCAGGCTGGGTCGGTTGAACGGGCCCCCTTATTGGGTGAACACAGCCAGATCATCAGACAGGAATTTTCATGACATATGACCTTGACCATCAGGATATAAGGGACGGCGTAGCGCGGCTCTGCCAGGATTTTGCAGGAGATTACTGGCAGGCTTGTGATAAAGATGATGCCTATCCATCAGCCTTTGTGAACAGGCTGACAGAAGAAGGCTATCTTTCTGCGCTGATCCCAGAGGCCTATGGGGGTCTTGGCCTGTCTTTGTCCGCTGGCGGGGCCATTTTAGAAGAGATTCACAGATCTGGTGGAAATGCAGCGGCCTGCCATGCGCAGATGTATACAATGGGGACAGTCTTACGGCATGGCAGCGAGGCCCAGAAACAGAGCTTTCTGCCCGGAATTGCCTCTGGGGATTTACGCCTGCAGGCATTTGGCGTAACTGAACCGGGCAGCGGCACAGATACATCTGCTCTGAAGACAACTGCCCGCAAACAGGGGGGTCAGTATATCATTAACGGTCAGAAGCTATGGACCTCGCGAGCTGAACATTCAGATCTGATGATCCTTTTAGCTCGCACCAGTAATGTGCCTGAAGGCGGAAAAAAGACAGATGGTTTGTCCGTGTTTATTGTCGATATGCGCGAGGTTTTGGGACAATCCTTGACCATACGGCCTGTGTCGACCATGATGAACCATTCCACCACACAGCTGTTTTTTGATGACATGCCGGTGCCTTGTGAAAACATGATTGGCGAGGAGGGTAAAGGCTTTCGCTATATCCTGACAGGCATGAATGCAGAACGGATGCTGATTGCCGCTGAATGTATCGGTGATGCTAAATGGTTTATCCAGCAGGCCCGCGATTATGGCTGTGAGCGGGAGGTGTTTGGCCGGCCAATTGCCCGCAATCAGGGAATTCAGTTCCCCATTGCCCGGGCCTATTCAGCAATGCGCTCTGCTGAATTAATGCTGAATGAAGCCTTTCGGATGTATGAGGCAGGCCAGAATCCGGGTGAGGAAGCTAATCTGGCTAAACTACAGTCTGCAGATGCCTCGTGGCAGGCAGCGGAAGCCTGTATTCAGACCTTTGGCGGTTTCGGCTTTGCCACAGAATATAATATTGAGCGCAAATATCGAGAAGCTCGGTTGTATCAGGTTGCGCCCATCTCAACTAATCTTATCCTTAGCTATATTGCAGAACATGTGCTGAAGATGCCCCGGTCTTATTAAGGGTTTTCAAGGCTTAACTAGATTGCGGACCAGCATTATTTTTGCCAGACTGAAAGTCTGTTAGGCTCAAAAAAGGGGGCTACTATGACAAAATGCGAAAGCTATGATCTCACCGCATGGGGCAAGCCGTTTGAAAAGGCAGTCAGGGAAATTCCTGACCTGCCAGATAAGGCTGTTTTGGTGAAGGTGACAGCAGCCGGCCTTTGTCATTCTGATCTGCATATAAAAAAAGGCTTTATGGATTTAGGCGAACGCGGCAAGCTGACCTTTACTCAGCGCGGGGCTCAATTGCCGTTGACTCTTGGTCACGAAATTGCCGGAACAGTCGAGGCCACAGGTGCGTCTGTCACAGATGTTGAGCCAGGGCAGTCTGTTGTTGTGTTCCCGTGGATTGGGTGCCGGACCTGTCTAGCCTGTGATGAAGACAGGGAAAGTGACTGTTCGGCCATGCGCATCATCGGCATTCACCGCAATGGTGGCTTTGCCACTCATGTTGTGGTGGAGGATGAAAAATTTCTGGTTGATATTGACGGACTGGACCCAGCAATTGTTGCACCTTACGCCTGTTCCGGTATCACGGTTTATAATGGTTTACTGAAAGCGGGCCTCACCCGGCCTGACGAATGGCTTGCCATTTTGGGGGCAGGTGGTCTTGGGCTAAACGCCATCGCCATCGCCCAGGCGATGGGCTTTAAGAACGTCATCGCTCTTGATATTGACGATGCCAAACTGGAATCTGCTGCCCAGATGGGCGCAGATAAAACCCTGAATTCAACAGGGGGTGAGGCAGTGGC
>PBLM01000010.1 GCA_002721775.1 Rhodospirillaceae bacterium
GTTAACAGCTCAGGATCACCTGGACCAGAACTGACAAAACTAACAAATCCTGCCATCAGCCCACCCCTGCGATCATGTGAAAAAATGTGCCGGAAACCTGGCCGCGTACAGACCCTGTTTCAGGCACCAGATCCCCTTCAGCATCCACCACAGAAAATAATGGCGTGTCCGGCTGTTCAAGAATTGAACTATAATGAAATTCATGACCGCTCCATTTTGCATGGCGGTTAAACAGGCAGCTGTCTGTGACCGCTTCTGCCAATCGATATCCCAGATGGAATTTTCTGTCTGCATAACTTGTCACCAGTCCTAATAAGCCCAGCATGTCATGGGCTGTGCCATCTTTATCAATCAGCTGTTTGCCCAGTACCATATAGCCGCCACATTCGCCATGCACGGGCCGTGTGTCAGCATGCGCACGAATAGCTGAAAAACAGACCTGAGCGGCGGCGAGGCGGCCCGCATAAAGCTCAGGATAGCCGCCGGGCAACCAGATCACGTCTGCAGTGTTGTCTGGCGCGGCATCAGCAAGGGGTGAAAAAAAGCTGAGCTCTGCCCCACTGTCACGCCAGTGTTTGAGGATATGCGGATAAATAAAGGAAAAGGCCTCATCACGGGCAAAAGCAANATGCTGGCCTGGCGGGGAAGGCAATGCCAGCNCAGATATGAAAGATGATGACATTTCAGATGATGCCNGCCCAGATGAGAATGGATTTGTGGCTGTAGCCACAGCCTGCAGACGGTTCAGATCAACATGTTCTGCTACAAAGGCGGCGTAATCAGCGATCGATTTATCAAGATCAGGATGTTCAACAGCCTGAATCAGACCCAGATGACGTTCAGGAAGAGTTAAATCCCCGCGTCGGGGCAAGACGCCCAGAACCTCAATCCCTGCTGCATCCATGCCCAGCCGCGCCAGCCGTTCATGACGGGGGCTGGCGACGCGGTTTAAAATCACCCCCGCCAAATTCAGATTTTTCTGATACTGCATAAAACCAAGAGCGGTTGCAGCCGCAGATTGGGCCTGACCGCCAATATCCAGAACCAAAACCACCGGCCACCCACACCCAAGCGCCGTTTCCGCGCTTGACCCNTACCCGNACTGCCCCTTTTTGGCAACCCCGTCAAACAGGCCCATTGAACCCTCAGCCAAACACANATCTGCATCTGCTGACAAGCTAACCAGCCCAGCCATCAGCTGAGCAGGCATTGCCCAACTATCCAGATTGTAAGAGCTGCGTCCAGAGGCGGCAAAATGAAAAGCCGGATCAATATAATCTGGCCCGCTTTTGAACGGCTGAACCGTCAGACCTGAATCCCGCAAAGCCCGCAACAGACCTAGCATCAACGTTGTCTTTCCAGCCCCGGATGATGGAGCTGATATTAGCAAGCCAGGCGGACAGGTCATGTCAGCTTGCCTTGGCGGGCAGATTGTGGCCGGAACCGCCTGTCATAGTTAGACGCATATAAACAGCTATCATCAAAACCAGCTTCAGCCAAAGCCGGGCCAACCAGAATNAGTGCAGTCCGTTCAATTTCGGCAGGCAGTTGGGTCACAAGTTTGTCCAGCGGCGCGCGGATGATCTGTTGATCGGGCCAGCTGGCTCGATACACAACAGCTGCTGGACAGTCCGCACCGTAGAACGGGCTGAGCGTTGCCACAACATGAGCCAGGTTATGAATAGATAAATGAATGGCCAGAGTTGCGCCTGTACGGGCAAAATTTTGCAAAGTTTCTTTCTCTGGCATAGCTGAGGCCCTTCCGGCAGTCCGCGTTAAGACCACAGACTGGGCCAGTCCGGGTAGAGTCAGCTCTGTTCCCAGTGCCGCCGCGGCAGCAGCAAAGCTGGGCACGCCCGGGGTGATTGTCACAGCAATATTTTCAGCCCGCAGACGACGAAGCTGTTCTCCCATTGCTGACCAGACAGACAAATCCCCGGAATGTAAACGCGCCACGTCCATACCAGCGGCACTGGCCTGTTTGCATTCAGCAATGATATCATCCAAATCCAAAGTGGCGGTGTTGACCAGCCGCGCATCTGCCGGACAATGCTCCAGAACAGCTTTTGGTATNAGCGAGCCAGCATAAAGACACACAGGACAGCTTGCAATCAGATCGCGGCCTCGCAAAGTCAGCAAATCAGCCGCACCTGGCCCAGCGCCAATAAAATGCACGGTCATAGGCTTTCTCCNATCGCCAGCGCACATACCGCCCGCCCATCTGCTGAAATCTGCCTTGTGCAGATCAGTTCAGCGGGGCTGGTAAACAGCCCTAACGCAGCTGCTTCAGCCACGCTACCTGTTTGTCGCTTTTCCAGTACAATCGCAGACCGGGTCGCTGTGTCTGTAGCTTTCATTATCTTTATGTCCACCGCATATAAAGGTAAATCACAGCGGCTGGCAAGAGCTGTCAATGCNGGATGATTTATCTTGTCAGCAGGTGCTGCAAAGCCAGTAACAGCCAGCCCATCTGCTGCTTTTTCAAGGGCACTTGTCAGGCTGTCCAGAACAGCAGAGGCGCGGAAGCCAAAACCTGCAATCACGATGCCGGCCATCAGCGTGTCACCGCCCATTGGGTAATCGGATAGGCTGCTTTCCAGCCGCTCATCTGGCCGATATCCTCAAGCGCGGACAGCTGCAGGCGCGTCAGCTGACCGCCATAGGTTTCCTGCGCGCCGGTCAGCAAACGGTCTGTTTTAATCGTAACNCCATTCGCAACAAGGCGGGCACCCGCCGGAAGCCTGTCCCAGAGCTGTCGTAGCAAATCATCACGAAGGCCACCACCGATAAATACTGCGTCCGGACGGCTCAACTGTTCCAGTGCGGACAGGTTATCTGTCTGTAAAATCTGAAGCCAATCAACACCCAGGCTGGTCGCATTCAAGGCAATGTTAGCTGCCCGGTCAGGGTTCCGTTCCACAGCTGTAGCCTGCATCGCCGGACCAGACAACAGCCATTCGATGGCAACAGANCCAGTTCCCGCCCCCAGATCCCAAAGATGCTGGCCTGGGTGAGGTGCCAGCGCAGCCAGCGTGGCCGCCCGCACAGGCTGTTTGGTCAGCTGACCATCATGCACAAACCAGTCATCTGACANGCCGGATGATTGTGGCATAACACGNCCCTTGCCCGCCACCTCAATNCCNACCATTACAGGATGTTGAAANTCAGCTTTGGCTGTATCTGATGCCGGGANNAGGGTAATGGTNTNTTTNGGCCCNCCAAGNTGCTCNAGCACCGCCAACTGGCTCTGTGCAAAGTCNGTTGCGNCCAGNTAGTCAGCTAAATCCTGAACNNCCTGTCCATCCCGCAGAGTCACAAATAAGCGGCGCCCCGGGCATANATAAGGCCGCAGACGGNTNACTGGAGCCGCATGTAGGCCAAGGCANGTAGTGCTGTCCAGCGCCCACCCCAGAGCCGATGCCGCCAGCGAAAAGCAGCTGCGGCCTGGCAGGGCCAGCCATTCTGTATGTTCAAGGGTGCACACCAGCTGGCTGCCTGCGCCAAACCAGAATGGNTCGCCTGACACCAGCACAGCTACCGGCTGGCCCCGCATTGCCAGCAACTGGTCAATGCCCGCCTGAAACGGAACAGGCCAGACCAGCTTTTGAGCAGGCAGGTCTGGCAGCAGCGAGAGATGACGTGACGGGCCCATGATTGTCGGCGCTGTTTGTAGGGCGGCACAGCCATCAGGCGTCAGGCTTGCAAATCCACCTGCATCCATGCCAATAAGGGTCAACCAGGGAAAACTCGTCATGCAACCAAATCTCTTNATACTTGGTGGAACAGCCGAAGCGTCAGCTCTGGCTCAGATTATCGCCAAAACACAGATAAAGGCCAGACTTTCTTATGCTGGCCGTGTTGAACGGCCACTCCCGCAANCGCTGGAGATGCGTGTTGGCGGGTTTGGCGGCGTTGCCGGGCTGGCGACCTATCTGCGTCAAGAAAAAATAACCCATCTTGTCGATGCCACTCACCCCTTTGCAGCCCAGATGAGTCGCAATGCCCTCATGGCCTGCACCCAGGCAGATGTCAAGCTGTTAGCCCTGACACGGTCCGCATGGACACCCAGAAATGGGGACAATTGGACAGCTGTGCCTGATTTGGATGCTGCAGTGATTTGCCTTGACCAGCCTGCCCGCCGCGTGATGCTAGCCATAGGCCGTCAGCATCTGGCTTTGTTTTATGCACAGCCACACCATACCTATCTGNTGCGGCTGGTTGACCCTCCAGAGACNAAACTGGCTTTTGATCATCACATTCTTGAAATCTCGCGCGGGCCATTTACCGTTGCNGCTGATACNGCNCTGATAAAAACCCATCAAATCGATCTAATTGTGGCTAAAAATTCCGGCGGCAAAGGCGCCTATGCCAAGATAGAAGCTGCACGCAATCTGGGCCTGCCTGTCATTATGATAGACCGGCCTGTTCTGCCTGAACGGGCAGAGACAGATCAGCCTGAACTAGTGTTGNACTGGCTGGCTCAGTCTTCATAGGCACGGGGGGTGTAAACAAAAGTCCGGTTCTTATGAGACAGCAGGCGGGTTTGGCTGGAGCCAACAAGAACCACAGTGTGCATATCTGCCATATCCGCTGTTGCTGCTGACAACGGCACAACCTTGATCTGTTCCTGCGTAGTGAAGACCGCCCGGGCAAAAATAACAAGCCTGTNATCACCGCAGCTTCTATTCAGAATCTGAAGTGTTTTTTCNAATCCTTTGGGACGTGCTTTTGAACGTGGATTATAAAAGGCCATGGCAAAATCAGCTTCAGCCGCAAGCTTAAGCCGCTTCTCAATCACAGCCCAGGGTTTCAGATTATCGCTAAGATTGATCACGCAAAAATCATGGCCAAGCGGTGCCCCTGCCCGCGCAGCGGCCGCCAGCATCGCAGTGATCCCCGGCAGCACGCTGACNTCAACATCTACCCAACGTTCAGGGTCTGCCTCCAGCACCTCAAGCACAGCTGCCGCCATCGCAAACACACCCGGATCACCAGAAGATACGATNACAACATTTCCGCCAGCCGCTGCCAAATCAAGTGCCTGGCAGGCCCGCTCAGCTTCCACTCGGTTATCAGAGGCATGGAGGGTCAGACCCGGACGCGGTGCAACTCGCCCCACATAGGTAATGTAGCCAACTACATCAGTTGCGCTGGCTAATGCCTGGCTGGCTGCAGGGGTGATCTGCTGATCATCGCCTGGGCCAAGCCCGATAATGGTGACACAGCGTGTCATGGCGCACGCCCCTGNCCATGCAGGATGATAATTGAAAAATAAGGCGCCTTGTTGTTGTCATAATCAACCAAGCGGCAGACTTTTTGAGTCGGCATGGCGGCGCATTCAACCATAAAAGCNTCTTCCATTCGACCANCTGTGGTCAGTGCGCGTTTGATTTTTTGAAGATTTCGGCCGATTTTCATTACCACAGCAGCATCTGTTTCAGCAAACCACTTTGACAATTCAGCCTCATCCAGCGTGCCCATCAGAACGCTAAGCGTATCATCACCCCATGTGATTGGCTGACCAGTTGCTGTCCAGGCTGCTGACATGCCGGTAATGGCCGGGATCACCTCAACCGGATAATCGGTGTGCAGTCGCCTGTATAAATGCATAAAAGAACCATAAAAAAACGGGTCCCCCTCACATAAGACAATCACATCCTCACCTGCCTCACTCAGGCTGCGGATGCGCGCTGTACAGATTTCATAAAATGCAGATAAAACCTCGGNATAGCGGGGATCAGATAAGGGAATTTCAGTGGTCACCGGATATTCCATTGCAAACTCGACCGCCGCGGCAGGCAAAAGATCAGCCACTATCTGGCGGGCCTTACCTGGCCGGCCAGCCTTACGGAAAAAAGCCACATGACGGGCGTTGCGGACCAGTCTGTCTGCCCGCACGCTGAGTAGATCGACTGCCCCCGGCCCTAGGCCGACACCATAGATGGTTCCTTTTTGCGCGGCTGTCCCAGTCATTCTTTCCAGCTCAGAAGCGCGTTCACAGCCGCAACGGTAATTGCACTGCCCCCCAAACGCCCTTCGACAATACAGCTGGGAACAGGCGGGGCTGCCATCAGCGCCGCCTTGCTTTCTTTTGCCCCNACAAATCCAACAGGACAGCCAATAATGGCCGCAGGACGCGGACAGGACGCGTCTTCCAGCATATTCAGCAGATGAAATAGCGCGGTTGGCGCATTGCCGATGGCCACTACAGCCCCGTCTAAATAGGGCCGCCATAATTCAAGGGCAACAGCAGAACGTGTATTGCCGGCAGCTTCAGCCATCTTCCTGACCTGAGGGTCCTGAAGCGTACAGATGACCTGATTATCAGCTGGNAGTCTGGCGCGGGTGATCCCTTCGCTGACCATACGGGCATCACATAATACAGAAGCACCACCTTCAAGGGCAGCCCGCGCGGCATCTGCAAAATCAGCTGTGAACCGAACAAAGGGGGCTAGGCCGANCATGCCAGCTGCATGAATCATCCGCACAACAACAAGTTCCTCTGCCGGGGTGAAGCGAGCCAGATCAGCTTCGGCGCGGATTGTGGCAAATGATTCTGCATAGATAGCAGCGCCNTTTTTTTCATAACTGTGCGGCATATTTCCTCATTTCACAGTGACCTTGTCTTTCACATGTTTCAGCACGTCATTATGTGACAGGCCGGTTCGCGATGGTGTATCCCATGCACAACCCCGGTCAATGACAGCAAATCGGCTGTCCATCCCAACCACGCAGATATCACGCGGTCCAGGTGCCGCACACCCTTTCGGGCAACCAGATATATGAACTGTCTGCCCAGCCGCCCCCACACCAGCAAGTGACAGGCTGTCTGCCAGCTGTCTTGTGCTGACTGTCGCCGATACACAATGCGGCGCGCCCGGGCAAGCTTGAATATAAAAGCGTCTGTCCCAGGGCTGGCAGATCAGCTGATCGGTGTTATCCGGCAGAGCAGAAACGACCATCAGCCGGTCAGCTGTAAATTGAACGTCCTTATTCACAGCAGCCAGCTGGCGCAAATCTTGGCTGCAGAGCTGGCCATAGGCAGCTGAAAGAATAAAGTGATGTTTTGCCTTGCCAACAACAAGCTGGGTCTCATCTGCCTGTGGCAGAGTGCCTTTGGCCCAGTGCGGCAGAGGGGTATGTGCCAACACGCCGCGCATTCTCANAGACGGTGTTTGCGGACGGCAGGCTAGTTGGNACTGATACCAGTCTGTCAGCTTTAACAAGTCATCTATAAGGCGGGTAGCATCTGTGCGCAGACCATCTGGCTGGCCGGCACAGCGCAACAACAGTCCGCCATCTGCTGCCTGTTCAATCCACAGATCGCCCGACGCCTTTGTCAGAAACCGCCTGTCCCCGCAATCTATACAAAAGCCGAATTTTGCCGGCAGACCCGGCAGCTTTTCAGCTGCGGCATACACAGCAGATGCACAGCGCCAGCCAAGGCTGTCTTCATTTGTAAACGGCGCAAGCATCACATTCAGCAAATCTGCTTTCTGACTAGGCTGGATCAGGGCATTGTCTTTCAGAGCAGCAAGAAGCGCTGGATAATGCCGCTCAGAGACACCGCGGATCTGCAGATTAGCGCGGCTAGTCAGGTCAAGAAGGCCATTGCCAAATTCATCTGACAACTCTGCTAGCCTAAGAAGGGCTGTTGCCGTCAGCTGGCCATAAGCAGGTTTAATGCGCACAAGCAAACCATCACCAGACGGCATGGGCACATAGGCAGANGGACACCATCCCTTTAATTCTGGTCGTGTCATGCGAATGCCTCCAGCTGATCCGGGATCGAATTGCGTCTGGTCTGCCACAGGCCAGCTTCATAAAGCTGACGGAAACAGTCGCGCATCGCTGCTAGAGCATCCGGGTTATGGGTTGCCATAAATTGGACAATAGCCTCATCTCCAAGGGTGGCGTCATGATAGCTGTCAAAAAGGTGCGGGCCCACAACCCCTGCCAGATTGGCAAAGGCAGCCATATGCATAAGGGTAGCAGCTATTTCAGCAGCCCCACGAAAGCCGTGCCGTTGCATACCGGCCAGCCAGCCAGAATTACTAGCCCTTGCATAGACTACACGCGCAATTTCTTCGCTGAGGCTGCGAGCAGCTGGCGTATCAGGATTGGTGTTGTCAATATGATATAAGGCGGCCTGACCGCCAACCACTGCCTTTGCGGCCGCAAATCCGGCTTCATGAGCGGCATAATCTGCACTAAGCAGCAAATCTGTTTCAGGCAAATCCTGAAGATGGATAAAGCTGTCCGCCTGTGCCACCCGATTTTGAATACCCTGCTTATCCTGAAAGCTCCCTTCAGCATTCAGTGCATAGCTGCTGGCTTCCAGCCAGGCATCCGCAGCGGCTTGCCGGCCAGCATCAGAAAACTGTTCAGCAGCTGCACCCATGCCCAGCCCGTATGAGCCAGGAGCAGGCCCATATATACGGGCTGTTTCAGATGACGCCATATAGGGATTCCAGTCTGGCGTTTCCGGCCGCTCAGCTAATGCCTCAACAGCCTGCTGATAAAGACCAGATAGGCTGGGGAAGACATCGCGGAATAGGCCGGAGACACGTAAAGTAACATCAATGCGCGGACGATCCAAAAGTGGGAGAGGTAGAATTTCAAATCCGGAGACACGTTCTGTCCCCTCTGTCCATACCGGCCTGACTCCCAGAAGATGCAAGGCCATGGCAAATTCCTCGCCAGCGGTGCGCATGGTGGCAGATCCCCACAGATCAACAATCACCCCGGATGGCCAGTCACCGTGATCTTGAAGATAGCGGCGGATGAATTCTTCGGCCAGACGCACCCCCTGCGCATGAGCGGCCCGCGTCGGCACAGACAGTGGGTCTGTGGCAAACAAATTACGCCCAGAGGGCAGAACATCTTTGCGGCCGCGATAGGGTGAGCCTGACGGGCCAGCCTCTATACGCTGGCCAGACAAGGCCTGCCGGATCGACTGCTGTTCTGCCAGAACAGACTCCTGCGTTTCAAATTCTGTCTGCAGGTTAGTCTGGCGGCCAAACACATGCAGACCATCACCGAACTGGCTTTCTTTGATATCGCAGACAAACCGATCAATACGGGTCAGCGCTTCAGCTGGGCTTATCGCCTCATCAAGGCCCAGATCAGCTTCAATCCCAAGCGCCTCAGCCTCTGCGCGTATAACATCTTTCAATCTGTCCCGCCGTTTTGGATCAAGCCCGTCAGCATTGGAGAATTCATCCAGAAGCGATTCAAGATAGCTGAATTTTGCCGGAGTAGCTGAAGCGCGCAGAGGCGGCGGAATATGACCCAGCGTAAGAGCGCCAATTCGGCGTTTGGCCTGTGCCGCCTCACCCGGGTCATTGATAATAAAAGGATAAATGACTGGCAGATGGCCTGTTAGCACTTCTGGCCAGCAGGTCGCAGACAGAGCGACTGCTTTTCCCGGCAGCCATTCCAATGTGCCGTGCGCGCCAATATGAATCACCGCATCTGCATGGATGCCTGTTTGCAGCCACAGATAAAACGCTACATAGCCATGACAGGGCACACGGCTGATATCATGATAGTCAGCATCCCGGTCTGTTCTGATACCGCGTTCCGGCTGCAACGCGACCAGCGCCTGTCCGATGCGCAAGGCAGGAAAGACAAACATCGTATCTTGAACCAGCGGATCAGTATTCACATCGCCCCAGATAGCCTGCAGATCCCTGCGCATAGAAGCTGGCAAGCATTGCAAAGCTGCCTCATAGTCAGCAACTGGCCAAAAGAGTCTTTCCGAACGCAGGCTGTCTTCCAGCGGCAGATCAAGCTCGCCGTCAAGATGACCTAAATCTTGCAGAATAGCTTTGGCTGAGGCCAGCGCGTCCAGACCTACCGCATGTGCCATCTGCCAAGGACGGCCAGGATATGTAGACAGAATTAACGCGGGTGTCTGCGCAGCCAGCGGAATTGTCTGTAGTTTGTGCCAGCGACTGATTTTATCAGCAACCGCGTTTATTCTACTCATATCAGGCTGATGAATCATGCGTGAAAATTCCAGCAAATTATCCAGGTTACCGGCTTCTTTGAATGAAGCAATGCCGGCAAATAACCGCCCATCCACCTCTGGCAGGACCACATGCATCGCCATATCTGCCGGCGATAAGCCACGGTCACCCTCAACCCAGGCAGAGCGACTAGCTGTGGACAGCGCGACCTGAAAGACAGGCACTTGACCCGCGTCAAGCGGTGATGTGCCTGATGCGCCCTTACCCGAAAAGGAGGTGGCATTGACAATACAAACAGGTTTGTAATGCCGGATTTGGCTAGCCAACCAACCTGCTGCCCCTGGAGCCTTAAGCGAAGGGGCAAATAGACCCATAACAGAAAAGTCCTTTTCCCGCAGGGCTGTGAACAACGCGGCAACAGGTTTCAGATCTGCTGCGGTGATATAGGAACGATAAAAGCTTACAATCACAAGCGGCTTTTCAAAGTCTGGCCCCCGAGCGGTCAGCGGGCAGCAGTTCTGAAGTTCCGGGGTCCAGGCCCCAACAGAACCTATTTGTTTTGTGCCTGGGACCGGTGCCGCATAAAGCCCTGCTGCCAGCGCTAGCTGAGCCAGCGCTGCCTGAGCTGCCACCATGCCGCCATTTTCACATAAATGCTGCAGCCGGCGCAATGTCGAAACAGGCAGGGTGGACATCGCATCCAGCTGCGGATCATCACGCCCGTCTGCCGGTATAACAGCAAAAGCAATCTTGTTTTTGCGAGCCAGCTTTTCAACCTGCTGTAGACCATAAGACCAGTACGGTATGCCACCAATGAGTCGTATGAGAATGCCTTTGGCTGCAGATAATGTCTTTTCAATATAAGTGTCGACCGAGACAGGATGTTTCAGCGCCGCAAGATTGGCCAGCCGCAAGGTGGGAAAGTTATCTCCTTGCGCGATATAGCCCCGATGCCAGCCTTCGGCAAACGCCCCCAGATCACTGTCTGAGAAAGACAGAACAACCAAATCAGCTGCAGACTGGTCCAAGTCTGTGGGAATTTCAGTTTCTTCCAAGTCATGTCGTTCAACAAACAAAACATGCATCTGTATCAGTCACCCTGCTAAAACAGCCTTAATCGCCGGGATATCCAGATGATCATGCTCGGCAATCACCACAAGCCGACCCTGTTTTGCCTCACCTGCTGTCCACATCCGGTCAAACTGGGTACGCACTCGGCTGCCCACGGCCTGCACCAGAAGCCGCATTGGCTTACCTGACACAACCGCATAGCCCTTGACCCGGAGCACATGCTGTTCTTTCGCCAATCTTTCTATCCGCGCGGTCAGGTCATGTGCTGTGGCAAGCTCTTCTATGGTAAAGACTGCACTGTCAAAATCATCATGATCATGTTCAGGGGCGCCATCATGGTGGGATGGGCGGGCCTGCAGATCATCTTCTGCAGCTGCATCCAGCCCCAAAATCAGCCGTGGATCAATCTGCCCCTCTGTCACTTCAATGACGGGCAGGACCCGCGCCGCCGCCTCTGCTATTAAGGTTCTAGCCTTCTCCTTTTCTGTTTCGTTGGCCAGATCAGATTTAGTCAGCAAAACCATATCAGCACAGGCAACTTGGTCTTCAAACACTTCTGCGAGAGGCGTGTCATGTTCAAGCTGGTTATCTGCTGCCCGCTGGGCCTCAAGACCGGCCAGATCAGGGGCAAACTGGCCAGCAGCAACAGCCTCAGCATCTGCCAGCGCAATCACGCCATCAACAGTTATATGCGAGCGGATATCCGGCCAGTTAAAGGCCTGCAGCAAGGGTTTCGGCAAAGCCAGCCCAGAGGTTTCAATCAGAATGTGATCCGGTTTGGGATCGAGGGTCATTAATGATTCAATTGTCGGAATAAAATCATCTGCTACGGTGCAGCAAATACAACCATTGGCCAGCTCACGTATATTTTCAGCCGGACAGTCAGGAAGCGCACAACCTTTGAGAATCTCGCCATCGACGCCTACATCACCGAATTCATTCACGATGACCGCCAGACGTCGGCCCTGCGGATTCCGCATCAGCTGACTGATCAATGTTGTTTTCCCTGACCCCAGAAAACCGGTAATAATGCTCACAGGAATTTTTGTAATATCGCTCATACTTATCCTTAGTTATTTGTCTGCTGTTCAGTCNNGGTCAGTTTTAAGCAGAATGCAGGCAATTCTGTTACTCCTGAACAGAGCCACTTGCTGCTTCCACGGCAAATTACCATTATCATCATCAGAATAACTTGAAATGCCTTTGCATAACTGCTCAAAATCCGACTTTGTATTGATGTTTCTGTATATATAAAACCATCTGAGTAGGGCCTTCAGCGCAATTGCGGAAACCTTTTTGCAGTTTGAAGGACAAAACATTCTCTTCACTGTCACGCCATCACGCAGTGTTGTATTGCCCGGTTTCTCAGGAAGCTGGGCACTGACTAGACCTGTATCTTCTGTTTTGTGACCGCACCGGGAAGTTTGACACACAAGAAGCGGAACATCACTAGACCAGCTGGTTGTCATATTGCTCACATGTTTTCGAATTCAGATGTATGGACCTTTGGTTGTAGCACCATGTCCAGCAGAACAAAAGACCTGTTGCTCGCAGCATATCAACATAAATCAGGTAAATGCCTTGCTGCTGCATTTACAAGTCCTGCCTAGCTTTGTAATAGAGAAGAGACCTGTCCCACGAAAGCAAAAGGAAGATGCTATGGTGACGCCCACATCCGCCCCGCCTGATGAGGCCACCCGCAATGAAGCGCATAATGAGAAAATGCGCAAAATNAAGGCTGCGCGTGATAAGTTNATGGCCACTAAAACAGAGGAAAAGGGACTGATTGTCGTCCATACCGGGGCAGGCAAGGGAAAATCATCGTCTGGCTTTGGCATGATTATGCGCTGTATCGCACATCAGATGCCCTGTGCGGTTGTTCAGTTTATAAAAGGCACCTGGCGGACAGGTGAGCGTGATTTTTTAGAACAGCGTTTTTCAGAAGAATGCCGGTTTGTTGTATCTGGTGAAGGTTTTACCTGGGAAACACAGAACAGGGCCCGCGATATCGCCGCGGCACAAGCAGGCTGGGAACAAGCAAAGGCCTTGATTCGCACCCCTGAAATCCAGTTTGTATTATTGGATGAGATTAATATCGCGCTGCGTTATGATTATCTAGATATCGATGAGGTTGTCCAATTTTTGCTGAAAGAAAAACCGCCAGGAACGCATGTGGTGCTGACTGGCCGAAATGCAAAAGAAGAGCTGATTGCAGCTGCCGATTTAGTGACTGAAATGAGCCTTGTCAAACATCCTTTCCGGGATGGGATAAAAGCCCAGAAGGGTATTGAATTTTAAGGGTCTGTCGAGATGCCGGCGATTATGTTTCAGGGAACCGGGTCCAATGTGGGCAAGTCTGTTCTGGTAGCTGGGTTATGCCGGGCCGCAGTCAGACGGGGTCTGCGGGTGGCCCCGTTCAAGCCGCAGAACATGTCCAATAACGCAGCTGTCACAGAAGATGGCGGCGAGATTGGCCGCGCACAGGCCTTACAGGCTAGGGCATGCCGGGTGGCCAGCCATACTGATATGAACCCTGTCTTGCTGAAGCCAGAAACCGAAACCGGGGCGCAGGTAATTGTGCAGGGAAAGCGGCTTAGCAGCCTTACTGCACGTGACTATACCCGGATTAAGCCGCAGCTGATGCCAGATGTGCTGGAAAGTTTCAACCGACTGACAGCAGATTATGATCTGGTGCTGGTGGAAGGGGCAGGCAGCCCGGCAGAAATNAATCTGCGTAAGGATGATATTGCCAATATGGGTTTTGCGCTAGCCGCAGACGTGCCAGTAATTCTGATTGGAGATATTGACCGTGGCGGGATCATTGCCCAGCTGGTCGGCACAGATGCGGTTCTGCCTGCTGCCGACAGACAACAAATTATTGGCTTTATTGTTAACAAATTCAGAGGGGATGTCGAGCTTTTTGACGATGGCTATCAGATGATAAAAGCGCAGACAGGCTGGCCCGGCTTCGGGGTACTCAGCTATTTTTGCCAGGCCTGGCAGCTGCCTGCAGAAGACGCGCAGGATATTAGAACACGTCCGTCTTCAGGCCAGATAAAAATTGTATGCCTGTGTCTGTCACGCATGGCGAATTTTGATGATCTGGATCCGCTTGTGCAGGAAGATAATGTTCAGCTTGTCATGCTGCGAGCTGGGCAGGCAATCCCTGGTGACGCTGATCTGGTTCTGATCCCAGGCAGTAAATCCACCCGCGGTGATTTGGCCTTTCTGCGGGCGCAAGGCTGGGACATTGATCTGCAGGCACATCGGCGGCGCGGCGGCCATATTTTAGGATTGTGCGGCGGCTACCAGATGCTGGGGGAGGTGATCACTGACCCAGAGGGGCTGGATGGCCTACCAGGAGAGTGTGAAGGGCTGGGACTATTGAAGGTGACCACCACGATGGATGCGCAGAAAACCCTGCGTGAGGTGACCGCCCAACATTCCAAAACCGGTCTAACGCTAAAAGGATATGAAATTCACCTTGGCAACACAAACGGCCCAGACTGCCAGCGCCCGTTTGCTTTTATCGGGCAAAAAAGAGACAGGCGGCCTGACGGGGCTTGTTCAGAAGATGGTCATGTTCAGGGCAGTTATCTGCACGGACTGTTTTGTGAAGATGATTTCCGTCGTGCCTTTCTGACCCGCCTTGGCGCCCCTGTCAGCTCATTATCTTTTGAAAAAACCGTAGATGATGTCCTTGACCAGCTGGCTGATCATATAGAACAGCAGCTGGATGTGGATGCGATTCTGGCCTGCGCACGCTAACGGATAATAGCCTGTTGCAGGCGATCCCACCCGGATGCAGGCGGCAAACCGAGACGCAGCCATTCGTCATTATAGCTGAAAGAACGAGCCCAGATACGTTGTCTTGCCAAATGTTCCTGCCAGTNGCGGGCNTCTGTCATCTGGTAAAGCCGGAACAGGCTGGTCCCCCCAATGGTCTGCCAGCCAGCCAGAGCGGCAATCTGGTCAAGTCGATGGGCGTCATGGGCGAGCTGTTCTCTCATGCGGGTTGCCCAGTTCTGGTCTCCCAGAGCAGCCTTGCCGATCGCCAGTGAAGGACCGGATACTGCCCAGCTGCCCATCCGGTCTGCCATTTTATCAAGCACTGCCTGCTCCCCAATNGCAAAGCCAAGCCTGGCCCCGGCAAGACCATAGAATTTCCCAAAAGACCGCAAGACTAGCACATTGTCATGCGCGGCTGTCAGATGCGGACAGACAGACAGGTCCGGCAGCGGATCACAAAAGCTTTCATCGATCACCAAAAACTCCACCCGATCAGCTAGNGCAAGCAGTTCTTGTGGCGGCACAGANCGGCCATCCGGGTTGTTTGGGTTAACTATCACCGCAAGATCTGCCCCGACAAGCTGTGAAGCCTGTGTCTTGCGCGTGACCTGCCAGCCCTGCTGCAAAAGCTGGTACTCATGTTCATTATAGCTGGGATGAAGAACATGTGCTGACAGGCGTAAGCGTTTTTCTGCCCATAAAAGTGGGTAGATCTGGATCGCCTGCTGAGCACCGGCAAGACAGAGAACGGGCCTTGTGGTCTGATAGCGCGCGGCACCGGCTTTTTCCACAGCCCTGGACAGTTGCTTGTCCGGCAGCGCTGTCCAAACAAAGCTGTCCAACTGAGGCAAGGGATAGGGGTGCGGGTTTATCCCGGTTGACAGATCAAGCCATTCGGCACGCTTGCCGCCAAACCTGGCAATGGCCGTGTCTAAATCCCCTCCATGTTCTGTTGTCACACGCCTGCCCCGTTACCCGCCAAAAAAACCAGAACCGCCCCAGACAAAAGTAACAGGCTGACCACCCAAAGCAAGCGGCTGTAAAGGCGCAGCGCAAGAGAGATATCAGCTGCGCTTGGGTCACGCCCGGTTTTATTTAACCAAGGGTCCGTTGTAACAGTGTCCTCATAATGGCGCGGGCCGGACAGGCGTATGTCAAGAGCGGCAGCAACAGCAGATTCAGGCCAGCCTGCATTTGGTGAGCGGTGGCGGGGCGCATCTGCCACCATTATCTGTACCGCTCGGCACCGTTGTTTGGCCAGCAGGGCGTAGATAAAGCCAGTCAGACGTGCAGGTATCAAATTGACCAGATCATCAAGCCNTGCAGCGGCCCAACCAAAGGCCACATAAGTCTTGTTTCTATAACCAATCATCGAATCAGCTGTATTAATTGCCTTATAAACCACAACACCAGGCAGACCGAAAAGAACCCCCCAAAACAATGGTGCCGTTACCCCGTCTGATGTGTTTTCAGCTAGACTTTCGATGGCCGCACGGCTGATGCCTGCAGTGTCGAGCTGAGCAGAATTCCGGCCTACAATCATCGCCACAGCCTGTCGGGCGGCAGGCAAATCCCCTGCGTGAAGCGGCGTTTCAACAGCACGGACATGAGAGGACAGTGATTTTGCAGCCAGAAACGGCCATACCAGAACAGCGGTCAGCACGATTCCAGCCCACCCAGAAGGCAGAAAAGACATCACAGACAGACAGGCCGCAGCCAGAAGACAAAGCAGCACAGACACGCTGATAAACCCGGTCATATAGCGAACAGGAGCAGACCAGTCCGGGTTGTTCAGCCTGTTTGCCAAGGCACTGATGATATGCCCTATACCCACAACAGGATGCGAAAAGCGGCGATAGACCGGTTCGGGCCAGCCAATAAGCCGGTCGAGGCAAAGCGCGAGCAGCATGGAAAGAAAAAAGGACATATTCTCACCGAAAAGATAAGATCAGAGCCCCAAAATTAGCCACCCTGATTGATGCAGACAAGTGAAAACTGGTTATCAGGCAAAACCCGCAGATGCGTTATAGACAGCGGGTCAATTTCACATTTCAGCGCCGCTTCAGGGCTGTCAAACACCAGCGCAAGCACTGCGCGAATCACCCCTGCATGGGCAAAGACAGCGATCTGCTGTACATCCACATCCTGCAGCAGGGAGTGAAACGCTGGCTGTATGCGGGCACATAAATCCAAAAAACTTTCCCCGTTTGGCGGCGTAAACTTGGCCAGTTCCTGTCCATTCATCGAACCCAGATCAGGCAGATCTGGATAAGCGAGGCCTTCCCAGTCACCAAAATACTGCTCCCAGAACGCCGCGATCAAGTGCGGCGGTGTGTGGTCAGGAAACAGCGCCTGGCAGGTGCGCACACATCGCTTTGCCGGGCTGCTGCAAAGATACTGGCAGTCAGCTAGTTTCTGCTGCAGGCGTTCTTGCGTGGCAGTTTCAATCTGCCCGATATCAGCATCTGTATGNCCATAAAGATAGCCTGGCGGGCAAGCGGGCGCATGACGGATAAGCCAGATATCGCGATTGTAATGAGACATACTTAAAAAACGTTCCCTTTTTTCCTCAGAATAGAGTAACACCTTATATNTATGGCANTGACACTATTGGTAACCGGCGGGACTAGGTCTGGAAAGAGTAATTTTGCTGAAGAGCGGGCCAGAGATTTTGGCCAGCATCTTGGCAAACGCCTTGTNTATATCGCCACGGCAGAAGCCTTTGATGAGGAGATGGCNGCGCGGATCGCCCGTCATCAGCGCAGACGCGGGCCGGAATGGCACACTNTGCATGCACCGCTNGACCTTGTGCAGGCTGTCACGCAGACAGATGNAAAAGGCCCCTGCNTTATTGATTGTCTCACCCTGTGGCTNAGCAATCTGATGCTGGCTGGACAGGATACAGAAGTCGCAGCAGACGCGTTGGTTGCCTCCCTTGCCAGCCGANCTGATCCTGTGATTCTAGTGNCGAATGANGTGGGCAGTGGCATTGTTCCCGAAAATGCGCTNGCAAGGCGGTTTCGGGATGAAGCTGGTCGATTGAATCAAATCGTCGCGCAGGCGGTTGATGAAGTCTATGTCTGTATGTCGGGCATACCGGTGAAAATTAAACCGCGACAATGACGGTCAATAGCAAGACTGAACATAACAGGATAACAGAACAGATGATCACCTTCACAGATCTGGACCAGATTTCTGCCTTTGCGCGCNACCTGCCTGAAAAANACGAGGNAGTTGAGGCAGCTGCTCTAGCGCACCAGAACCAGCTGACTAAACCGCCGGGATCNCTGGGACGGCTGGAAGAGCTGGCCGTATTTCTGGCTAGTTGGCAAGGGCAGGTCAAACCCTCCTTACAGACAGCACAAGCGATTATTTTTGCTGGAAATCATGGCATCTGCGCGCAACGCGTGAACCCATTCCCACAGAAGGTGACTTCTCAGATGGTGGCCAATTTTGAGGCTGGCGGCGNNGCCATAAACCAACTTTGTGCAGAAAGCAGAGCTGAACTGAAAGTAGTGCCGCTGACACTTGATGTGCCGACAAAGGATTTCACAAAAGAAGAGGCGTTGAGCGAGTCTGAGCTGTGTGCAGAAATGAGTAAAGGTGCAAAGGCTGTGAACTTGGATGCAGATATCCTTATCCTGGGCGAAATGGGCATTGGCAATTCAACAATCTCATCTGCGCTGGCCGCATCTGTGTTTGGCGGTGATGTGGCACGCTGGGTCGGAGCCGGTGCGGGNTCTGATGCAGCCGGAATTGCCCACAAACAGGCAGTCATACAAAAAGGCCTTGCCAAAAATGGNGNCCGTCCCGGTTTGGGGGCCCTGCTCGCTTTTGGCGGGCGTGAGCAAGCTGCAATNTGCGGGGCCATTCTGGCAGCGCGTTCGGCGCGTATCCCTGTTTTGTTGGACGGATTTATCTGTACAGCAGCAGCTGCGCCCCTTTTCGGGCTGGCGCCAGCAAGTCTCGACCACTGCCTAGTCGGTCATATGTCTGCAGAACCCGGACACCAGCATCTGTTGACGGCAATGGGTAAGTCAGCCATCTTGAACCTTGAGATGCGGCTTGGAGAAGGCAGTGGAGCAGCCTTAGCTTTATCTATATTGCGCGGCGCGGTTGCATGCCATAACCAGATGGCCACCTTTCAGTCAGCAGGCATAGTTGGCGAATGAAAAGACTGCTCCGGCACATCACTGAATTCCAGATGGCTTTTCTGCTGCTGACCCGCCTGCCTGCGGGCCGTCTGGCCAGTAATCCGCCTGAGCTGGCTGCTGCCAGCTGGGCCTTCCCGCTGGCCGGAGTTGCTGTGGGATGCGGGATCGGCGGCAGTTATATGGGCTTTGTGCTGTTGGGGCTGCCAGCGCTTCTGGCAGCTGTTCTAGCGCTGGCGGTTGGCCTTGTCCTGACAGGCGCGTTGCATGAGGATGGGCTGGCAGATTGTGCGGACGGCTTTGGAGGCGGACAGACTCGCGCCCGGAAACTGGAGATTATGAAAGACAGCCGTGTCGGCACTTATGGGGTATTGGCCCTGATTATAACCATGGCTGCTCGCATCGCGACCCTGTCCACCTTCCCAGCTGACCTAAATAGCCTGATACTGATTATCAGTCTAGCTATGTTCAGTCGCCTAAATATGTTGGCCTGTCTGGCCTATTTGCCTGCAGCCCGATCCGACGGGCTGGGACATTCAGCTAGCAAACCACATTCCCTTTCAGCTGGAATCGCCGCTGTTCTTTGTGTGCCAGCGGTGCTGTACTGCAGCAGCCTGATTATTTATGCGCTGCTCGCTGCAGCCATGGCCGGGATGTGTTTTGCCGTTCTTTCAAGACGACAGATTGGCGGGCAAACAGGTGATGTGTGTGGAGCTGTGCAAGTACTGAGTGAGACTGCAGGCTGGCTGTGTCTAGCCTCCCTATTTACGTCGGCGTCTGTCTGACCTTAGCAGACCTTATCCAGCCAAACACTGAACTGGCAAAACGTAGTTGTCGCCGTCAGAAAATAAGATGGCGACATTTTACTACTTTTTTTTGATTCACTGCAGCACTCTTAACCTTGTAAGGAGAGGAGCATCTATTTTTTTAAAGGGAATCTGGTGCGGTAAAAACCAAGTCCAGAGCCGCCCCCGCGACTGTAAGTGGAGAGTGCATATCAAAATGCCACTGGGAAACTGGGAAGGCTGATTTTGCATGATGACACACAAGCCAGGAGACCGGCCTTACCTTTTTTACCAACACCGTCGGGGAAGACGGTTAAATAAGGAGATGAAAATGCATATTGAACCAGGCGTCGTTAACGAAGTGAAAATGGCTCTCAGCTATGCAACAGCCGCTGGCGCGACCGGTCTGACAATCAAATCTGCGATCGACACAATGCGGCAGTCCAACATTGCAGCACTTGCCCTTCGATTCATCATGGCAACTTTATTAACTGTATTTTTCTTTGAGGTTCTGCCAAAATTTCCCGTTGGCGTATCAGAAGTACATTTTATCTTTGGTTCGACCTTATTCCTTTTATTCGGGGCAGCTCCTGCAGCCATTGGTCTTGCTGCCGGCCTAGCCATTCAAGGCCTGTTTCTTGCGCCAGCTGACCTGCCTCAATATTTCATGAACACAACCACCCTGTTGTTTCCGTTATTTGCGATTTCATGGGTTGCGGAGCGCATTATAGCGCCAAATACACCCTATGTGGATTTAACCTATACACAGGTGCTAAAGCTGTCGGCGACCTACCAGACTGGCATTGTGGCCTGGGTGGCATTTTGGGCTTTCTATGGTCAGGGTTTCAGCGCAGAAAATATCAGTGCAGTAACCAGTTTTGGTGTTGCTTATCTGTCTGTGATTCTGATCGAACCCGCAGTTGACGTCGCGGTTTTGGCGATCGCCAAAATGAAGCGTGGCGTGGCCAGCAGCAGACTGTTCACTCCGAGGCTGACACAGGTAGCCTGAGGGTTGTGTGCCTAAAAAGCACATTTCGGGATGTTTATTTATGAAACCGGTCAGGCCGTACGTC
>PBLM01000056.1 GCA_002721775.1 Rhodospirillaceae bacterium
CCCGCCTGTATCACTGCCCAGCGCAGCAGGGACAATCCCAGCGGCAACGACCGCTCCTGACCCTGATGAGGAGCCGCCGCAGATATAGGCCGGGTTCCAGGGGTTTTTGGGTGTTCCGGCGTAAGCATTATGGCCAGTTACGCCTAACGCATATTCCACAGAAACCAACCTCCCACAGTCGATCGCCCCGGCAGTATCCAGTTTGTTAATAACAGTTGCTGTGCGAGATGAGGTGTGTCCTTCATAGGTTTTCGATCCTCCCTCATTAGGCCAGGCAGACCCGTCTTTGAAGGAACGCCCATACAGCTCTTTATGTGCCAGTGGAACAGCTTGAAGTGGCAAAGTTTCGCTGGGTTGCAACGGCTGGTTGAGCTGCGTGACCTGCTCCTGGGCAAACGCCTCATCTGTAAAGCGTACCGCATGCAGCTTGCGGCCGAGCTGGTTAAGGGCGTCTGTGACTTCTAATACGCGTTCGCCCGCACCATCTGGGTGGGTAAGTGCAGCGTGCTTATAATGATCAACAGACTGATACAGGCTCATGTTTTATCTCCTGCCTGAGCATACTGCACAAAAATATCCCTAACCGTACGCTTATGATGTTCATCTAGTTGATAGCTGGACAGTTGCTCCAACAAAGTGCCGTTGGTATCAAGGGCAAGGTTCACTTGTGCGTCTGATATGCCTGCCTGACTAAGCTCATCACAGATTGTCTGTCTGCGACTATCATCTTTCTCTGCCATGCTTGGCTCCTTTTCATGTTCCAAACTTGTTTGCGTGCAACCATGTCAGGTTCTGGACGTCGTTGCAACTTTGTGTCACGCTTTCAAACATGCCTCATGAAGATCATGACCATCCGCACAGTCTGTTGCCGCCTGAACCAGAATTACGTGTCAAGGCGTTGGAAACTATTCTGGTTGAAAAAGGCCTTGTTGATCCAGAAGCTCTTCAGCTTATCATTGACACCTATCAGCATAAAATCGGCCCGCAGATTGGCGCCCGGCTTGTTGCGCGGGCCTGGGCTGATGCCGGCTTTAAGGACCGATTGTTAAATGACACAGATACGGTTTTGGCTGAGGCAGAACTGGCTGGACGACAGGGTGAACATGTCGTGGTTGTTGAAAATACGGCAGATACACATAACCTCGTGGTCTGCACTTTGTGCAGCTGTTATCCTTGGCCGCTTCTGGGCATTCCACCGGGCTGGTATAAATCAGATAATTACCGCCGACGGGCAGTGCGTGAACCGCGGGCAGTATTGGCTGAATTTGGCCTGACCCTTCCAGAGACAACCCGCATCAGGGTGTGGGACTCAACAGCTGAAATTCGCTATCTGGTCCTCCCGCAACGCCCTGAACGGGCCGCCAGCCTCTCAGAAGATGAATTAGTCCAATGGGTGACCAGAGACAGTATGATTGGCTCTAGTCTACCTATCTGCCCTGCAGACAGAACTGTGCAGAAGGAGGACTGAATGGCAGGGGCAAAGCTTCCACCCTCTGCTGAACGCAGGGCGCATGATATGGGTGGTCAGCCTGGTGGGCCTGTGCCTATAGACCCGCAAGGCCAGCCTGTTTTTGCCCAAGACTGGCAGGCCCGCGCTCTTGCTGTCACAGTTGCTGCAGGCGGGTTGGGGAAATGGACTTTGGATGAATCACGGCATGCGCGTGAACGTTTGCCTGCAGAAGATTATATGGCATATGGCTATTATGAAAAATGGATGGCCGGGTTGGCAACGCTTCTGGTTGAACATGGTCTGGTCACCATGGACGAGCTGCGGTCTGGTCAATTAGCTGCTGGCGGCAGACAAAGGGCTGGACAACATGACCATGTGCCCCTAACAGCGGCACAGGTCAGGGGCGCTCTTGCTCGGGGCGGCCCGTCTCGGCGACCGGACAGAACGCCGCCGCGCTATGCCTGCGGCCAAAAAGTTCAGGTGTTAAGCCCTGAAAGTGCGGCACGCCAGCCAGGTGGTCATACACGTCTGCCTTCTTATGCGGCATACCAGACAGGGGTTATTATCAGCCATCATGGCAGCCATGTGTTGCCTGACAGCAATGCCCATGGATTAGGGGAAACCCCAGAACATCTTTATGGAGTGTGTTTTTGCGCGACTGAACTTTGGCCGGAACAGGTAGGCAGCACAGATGAAGTTTGTTTGGATTTATGGGAATCTTATCTTGTGGCATTAGATGAATGACTAGACGAACAGGAAAGGATGTCACACACCCCTTTACTGATGCACCTGCGTTTTCTGCTGTCTGGCATGCCCAGCTTTTTGCCTTGACCACCAATTTACATGATCGGGGGCTTTTTACATGGCCACAATGGACAGCGACACTTGTCCACCACATTCAGGCCCAGAGAGATGATATAGAAAACAATGAAGATACAGAAGACAGTTATTATCAGGCTTGGATGGCCGCTTTGGTCGCCTGCCTTGAGGAGCAGGATATCACAGATTTCAAGCAGCTTCAGCTGATGCAGGACAGGTGGGCATCTGCCTATTTGTCCACACCGCATGGCCAGCCTGTACGCCTGCCAGAAACAAGCTGAGAACCCCCTGTTTTCAGGGGGTTTTTTTAGACAATTATCTGTTTTTGTGCAGACAGGTCAGGTCTGTCATGCTAGAATCTCGCCATCTGAATATATAATGAAAGGAATGAGGACATCATGGCTGAGATGATGCCCCAGAGCGCACTGGTTCCCGACAGTGACTACATCATTATTGGTGGCACAGGTGATCTGGCTCTTCGGAAAATTTTCCCAGCCCTTTTCTGGCGGTTTCTTGACAGTCAGGTAACGTCATCTTTCCGTCTGATAGCCGCTGCCCGTCAGGAAATTAGCAAGAAGGACTTTGGAGACCGGCTACGGCCTTTTTGTGAAGAGGCGCTGTCCCATGCTGATACAAAAGATACTGATTTTGAGTCGTTCCTGAAGCTTGTTCATCTGGTGAAACTGGATATCCTATCTGGCGAGGGGGTTGATGGGCTGGCCACGCTGGTCCACGAAAAAGCAACGGCTAACCGGCCGTGCATTTTTTATCTTGCGGTTGCCCCGTCTTTGTTCGGGCCTAGTTGTCAGCTGTTGAAATCAGCTGGCGTTGTGCTGCCGCAAAGCCGTTTGGTGGTCGAAAAACCGCTTGGTCATGATTATGCGTCTGCAGAAGCTATTGGAACTGAATTGCAGGCTGTATTTGATGAAAAGCAGATTTACCGAATTGATCATTACTTGGGAAAGGAAACCGTTCAGAATCTTATGGCGCTGCGGTTCGCTAATGTCATTTTTGAATCACAATGGAATAATGCCGCGATTGACCATGTTCAGATCACTGTTGCTGAAACGGTTGGAGTGGGCCAGAGGGCTTCTTATTATGATGACAGTGGGGCAATCCGGGATATGGTGCAGAATCATATTTTGCAGCTGGTCTGCCTGGTGGCAATGGAGCCGCCTTCCCATTTTGATGCAGACCAGGTGCGTGATGAAAAGCTGCGAGTGCTGCGCGCGCTGCGTACCCCTGATCTGGGTGATGTCATGCGGGGACAGTATCAGGATTATGAGGCTGAGCTGGGCAAATCGTCCAATACAGAAACCTATGTTGCCCTAAAACTGGCGGTGGATAACTGGCGCTGGGCGGGGGTGCCATTCTATGTACGTACGGGTAAAAAGCTGGCCACACGGGCCAGCGAAATCGTCATAACTTTTAAGAGCAAACCCCATGACATTTTTGCCAATGGTCGCAGCCCTGCTGACCAGGATGATCTGCCAAACAGATTGATCATCCGTCTTCAGCCCGCAGAAGGTGTGAAATTACAACTGATTTCGAAAGAACCTGGTCCTGGCGGAATGCGCCTGTTTCCCGCTGAGCTGAATCTGTCTTTTGATGATACCTTTGGCGGCCGCCTGCCGGATGCCTATGAACGGCTGTTGATGGATACAGCCAGAGGCAATCAGACGCTGTTTATGCGTCATGATGAAGTGCTGGCAGCGTGGGCCTTTATTGACCCTATTTTACGCGATACAGCTGAACGGCCGCCTGCTTTATATAAAGCAGGCACATTTGGGCCTGAAGATAATTTATCAGGGCAGGGACAGTCTTTTTGGATTGATCCCCAGAGTGATTCCCAAATTGATCGGCCGGACAGTCACAGTTAATCGGAAAGGGGCTGCCTATTCATGTCTGAACTTCATCCCAGATTGGCTGAAATTATCGACAGGATTGAGCGGCGAAGCAGTGCCACACGCGTGGCCTATCTCGACCAGATTGATGAAATGGAGAGTGATGGGGACAGCGACCGGAGGAATGTGTCCTGTTCCAATATGGCCCATGTTGCGGCGGCTGCCGGGGAAGATAAGGCCGATATTCTGGCACAGTCGGATACATTGAAACCCAATATTGCCATTGTCACAGCCTACAATGATATGCTCTCTGCCCATCAGCCCTATGAAGGCTATCCCCAGCTAATTAAGGCAGCGGCCCGTCAGGCTGGGGCAACCGCCCAGGTAGCTGGCGGGGTGCCGGCAATGTGTGATGGGGTGACACAGGGCCGGCCAGGCATGGAGCTATCCCTGTTCAGCCGCGATATTATTGCCCTGTCCACAGCTGTCGCGTTGTCCCATAATGTCTATGATGCTGCCCTCTGCCTTGGTGTATGTGATAAAATTGTGCCTGGCCTTGTGATGGGGGCACTGGCTTTCGGACATCTGCCGGTGATTTTTGTGCCTGCCGGGCCGATGTCATCTGGTCTGCCAAATGCAGAAAAAGCACAAATCCGCAAAGCCTTTGCCAGAGGGGAAATTGGCCGTGATGCGCTGCTGAAAGCAGAAAGTGCGGCCTATCACGGTCCAGGAACCTGTACCTTTTATGGCACGGCAAATTCAAACCAGATGCTGATGGAAGTGATGGGCCTGCATCTGCCAGGTGCAGCTTTTGTCCATCCGCATTCTGACTTGCGTCATGCGCTGACCACAGCAGCGACCCATCATGCCGCTTCCATAAGTCTGCGATCGGGAACGCCAAGGGCAATTGGAAAATGCCTTGATGCGCGCAGTTTTGCAAATGCGATTGTGGGATTGCATGCGACTGGCGGATCAACCAATCATACGCTTCATCTGCCGGCAATGGCCGCGGCAGCAGGAATTGATCTGCGCTGGCAAGATTTTGCTGATCTCTCTGATATTGTGCCGTTGCTAGCTCGGATCTATCCGAACGGCCAGGCGGATGTAAACCATTTCCATGCCGCTGGCGGGATGGGTTTTGTAATTAGTGAATTGCTAGCTGCTGGCCTGCTTGATGGCAGTGCAGCAACNATCTGGGGCAAAAACCTTGCTGATTATGCTGTNGAACCAAAACTGGAAAAAGACGGACTGGTTTGGTCGCCGGCAGAAAAACAGACATATGATGCCTCGGTGCTNCGCNGTGTGACTGACCCTCATGCCCCGACAGGGGGCCTGAAAATGNTGGAGGGGAATTTGGGCCGGTCGGTGATTAAAGTGTCTGCAGTCTCTGCGGACAGACATAAAATTTCTGCTCCGGCACTGGTGTTTGAAACCGAGGCACAGGTCAAACAGGCTTTTGTGGATGGACAGCTTGAAAAAGACTGTATTGTTGTGGTGCGCGGTCAGGGCCCACAAGCCTGTGGCATGCCGGAACTACATAGCCTGACACCGTTACTGGCCACCCTTCAGGATAAGGGCTTTGCGGTTGCATTAGTCACAGATGGCCGGATGTCAGGGGCGTCAGGAACAGTGCCGGCNGCGATACATCTCTGTCCGGAAGCTGTGAAGGGCGGGCCAATTGGTAAAATAAGGGACGGGGATATGCTGATACTTGATGCTATCTCCGGCATATTGACCTGTCAGGATGACCTCTCAGAACGGGATCCTTTTATCCCCAATCACCTGCCGCAGACAGGCTTTGGCCGAGGTCTTACAACNCTGTTCCGCGANCAGGCAAGTGATGCTGAACAGGGGGCAGGCCTTGCTGTGCTGACAGGCCGTNACCAGGAGACGANCCTATGACNATCCATGATATACTNAAGCTGGGACCNGTCATGCCGGTNATAGTCATCGATTCAGCAGACCANGCAGAACCGCTGGCAGATGCACTTCTTGCTGGTGGTATTCGGACAGCAGAAATCACCTTGCGCACCCCGGNTGCCATAAAAGCAATCGAAAAGATGGCCCGCAACTGTCCGGACATCACGGTAGGGGCTGGGACAGTTCGCACAGCTCGTCATGCGCAAATCGCTGCTGATGCAGGCAGCCGGTATGCGGTCAGCCCCGGGACAACACCATCTATTCTTGCAGGCTGCCAGAGCGCTGGGTTGCCGCTGCTGCCGGGGGCAGCCAGCGTATCTGAAATGATGGCTCTAGCTGAACAAGGTTACTCTGTGCAGAAATTTTTTCCGGCAAATGCGGCTGGGGGCATCAGCTTTATTAAATCCTTATCCAGCCCGTTGCCTGATTTGACCTTCTGCCCGACCGGTGGCATTACAGAAACAACGGCTCCGGATTGGCTGGCTCTGCCAAATATTGCCTGTGTCGGGGGCAGCTGGATTGCCCCGCAGGCCTTAATCGAAAGTGGCGACTTTGCTGAAATTACAAATCGGGCGCGTGTCGCCGCACATCTGTAAGNGCTGGTGCTTCGATGAANATNACTCGTGAACAAGATGAAGTGGTNGCAAAGCTGCATCAGNTGGCCGCGAAAGAGGCCAGCCTTCCCCTGCGGGACCTGATGGCTCGTGATGAGGCAAGAGATAGGCTGTTTCAGCTTGATGACCTTAGCATTGATCTAACGCGCCAACCCCTTACATCTGCNAGCCTTTCGACTCTGCTTGCCCTTGCTGAAGCATCTGGACTTGCAGAAAAAATTAAAGCAATGTTAGCAGGGCAGCCTATTAATATCAGCGAAAACAGGTCGGTGATCCATACAGAACTGCGCCATCCGGCNTTTCGCAAGACAGATGGGTTTACCGCTCTTATGCCGTTTTGNANACCAGNTGCGNGGNCAGGGCNGGTTCACGCATATCGTGAATATTGGAATCGGTGGGTCTGATCTTGGTCCNGCGATGGTNTATCNNGCNCTTNCGGCNTTTCACTCTGGTCCGCAAGTTTATTTTGTGGGCAATATTGATCCATCAGATTTAAATGATGTGCTNGCCTGCTGCCCTTCAGACAGAACGCTGTTCATTATCACCTCAAAGACTTTTACCACAGCTGAAACCATGGCNAATGCCNNACTGGCCAGAGGCTGGCTTGAAGCGGCAGGCTGTTCTGTGTCTGAACATATGGCTGGAGTTACAGCTGCCCCGGCGCTGGCCGTTGACTGGGGCCTGTCTGAAGATCAGATTTTTCCCTTTTCTGAGGGGGTTGGCGGGCGCTATTCGCTGTGGTCGTCAGTTGGGCTGGCTGTCATGCTGGGCATTGGCAGTGACCGGTTTATTGAGCTTCTAGACGGGGCCTATGCCATGGACTGTCATTTTGCGGAGACGGATTTTGGCCGAAATATTCCTGTGTTGATGGGGCTGCTGCGGGTTTGGCACAGAACCTTTCTGGGGCGTACATCATATGGACTAATGCCTTATGACCAGCGTCTCTGCCGTCTGCCTGCCTGGGCTCAGCAGCTGGAAATGGAAAGCAACGGCAAATCAGTTACGCGAGAGGGACAGATGCTAGCTATGGGATCTGGGCCACTGATTTGGGGTGAGCCCGGCACGAACGGCCAGCACAGTTTTTTTCAATGGCTGCATCAGGGCTCTGATATCGTGCCAGTNGANATTCTTGTTCCCCGCCANCCAAACGGGATAGATCAATTCACTAGCCCTGNCTTGCAGGCGGCCGCACAGGCTAGCCACAGAACGCTGGCGGTAAATGCGGTGGCCCAGGCAGAAGCANTGGCGCTTGGATCAGAAAANNAAGAACAGCCGCATCGGCATTTTGCCGGCAATNGGCCNTCAGCTNTAATCAGCTGGGATCGCACAACNCCTTTTGCTCTTGGNCGCCTGCTGGCCCTATATGAACANATAACTGCGGTATCNGGCTTTNTCTGGGATGTGAATAGCTTTGANCAGTGGGGTGTNGAGCTAGGCAAACAAATGGCCAGTCTGNTTGCCCATCAGTTAGANAATCAGTCAGGCGCTGCNNCACCAAANCAGTTCAGCTGGTCTGCTGGCCTGTTCCTTGCNGNACTTGAACAAANGGATAACTAGNATATNTATCNTTGGTGTNTTGNTGGTNAGTTTNANCGGTTCCAGCGATTNNGACAANANANTGGCCAAAGCTAAAATGCGCGTTGAGCAATATNCNGGTGTGNCGGATGGTTTNTGTCAGCGCNAGCANTCAGGAGAAAAAAGTGATGGNTCCGATCATTTCAGTNTCNGGNTTNGAGAAGATNTATCNCTCTGGTGAGCAGGCCCTNCGAGGGGTTTCACTNGAGATTAGAGNAGGTGANATACTNGCGCTNCTAGGGCCAAATGGAGCTGGNAAAACNACNCTGATTTCNANGATCTGNGGACTGACCACNCCAAGTNNGGGGCAGATAACCGTNGGCGGCTATGATATCATCACCGATTATCGTGCAGCCCGGTCCCTTATTGGCCTTGTCCCNCAAGAAGTGGCGCTGGAACCATTTGAAAAAGTNATNAATACAGTGNAGTTCTCACGTGGGCTGTTTGGCCTCCCGCCNNATGCGGCGTATATTGAGNAGATTTTGCGCCAGCTCTCTTTATGGGATAAGCNCAACACTCCNATAAAAGAATTATCNGGNGGTATGAAACGAAGGGTTTTGATTGCTAAGGCGCTCAGCCACCAGCCCAAAATCCTNTTNCTAGATGAACCNACAGCTGGCGTGGANGTNGAATTGCGTAAGGANATGTGGGATGTGGTNGATAGGCTGAANGCNGCNGGNGTGACGATTGTGCTTACTACTCATTATATCGAAGAGGCTGAAGCTATTGCTGACCGCGTCGGGGTAATAACAGATGGCACCATTTTGCTGGTTGAGGATAAAGANAAGCTGATGGCCCAGATGGGCATTAAAGAGNTGTGTATTGATCTNCAGGACGCNATAAAGGCTATCCCACCTGCCCTTGCCAGNTATAATTTGCGACTTGCAGAAGATGGACGCCGTCTCACCTATATTTCTGATGCCGAAGCAGAACAGACTGACATAACCAACTTGCTTACAGACCTGTCTGCTGCCGGGCTGGCTTTGCGAGATCTGCAAACATCGCAGAGCTCATTGGAAGATATTTTTGTTGATTTGGTGAAGGATTAAAAAGTTTATGAATATTCATGCAATCAAAGCTATTTATTTCTTTGAAATGGCGCGAACTTTCCGCACGCTTCTGCAATCGATCATTTCACCGGTGATATCAACAGCGCTGTATTTTATTGTGTTTGGCTCAGCAATTGGTTCACGCATGGTTGCGATTGAAGGGGTCAGCTATGGGGCTTTTATNGTACCGGGACTAATTATGCTNACAGTNCTGATNCAGTCTGTCACAAATGCCTCATTCGGGATTTATTTCCCAAAATTCATCGGCACGATTTACGAGCCATTATCTGCACCAGTCTCCTATTTTGAAATTGTAGTCGGCTACGTTGGGGCAGCTGCCACCAAGTCCTTTGTGATTGGGTTGATTATTCTGGCAACTTCATTTTTGTTTGTGCCTGTGCAGATTGCGCATCCGTTTTGGATNCTAGGCTTTTTGNTGCTGACCTGCCTGTCCTTTAGCCTGCTAGGCTTCATTATCGGCATATGGGCGCGTAATTTTGAACAGCTAAATTTGGTGCCTTCTCTGATTATTACCCCGCTTGTGTTTTTAGGGGGCAGTTTTTATTCCATCTCTATGCTGCCGCCTTTCTGGCAGACGGCCACTCTATTTAATCCGATTGTATATCTGGTTTCTGGGTTCCGCTGGTCTTTTTTTGATANAGCAGATGTAGCAATTAGCTACAGCCTAACTGCCATTTTTGTTTTTTCGGTCCTTTGCGTCAGCGTAATTAGCTTGATTTTCAAAACTGGTTATCGCCTAAAAAATTAGACTTTTAATGCTCAATCACAAAAGAAGGCTGCTGACTGTATTCCAAAACGCAAAGTGGTTTTAAAGTGGGCCAGTCATTAATCAGTATAGTTTAATACAGTCTCACAAAGTCTTGGTTTTCAAAAAGGTTTGATTAGTTCATTCTTGAAGCATTTGTCTATGACGCCTTTCAGGCCTACGATTCTGCTAGACGTGCAATGTTCCAAAGACTAAATTCCAGTGATCACGCTCCTTGGACTGGGGTAACTAATTGTCTTTGGCGAACAGGTTTAGGTTTTGTTTTAAGGGGTGAGGTTAAAAGAGGGTGCCCCGCACCTCAAGGGCCACAATCCCTTGTTAGGTGACTCCAAAGAACCAAGAACCCAGGCACTGTCAGCTCGCTGTGGCAAGTGATTTCTTGGGGTCGTGGAATGGGATCGGCACGACAGTGCACGCGCGCGTTTCGCTCAATTTATCTACCTGTAGTACCCTGCCTGATGCCGTGTGCTCGATGCTGAGCATCGCAAGAGCGATGTTTTTTTGCAGTCTTGGAGAATAGATCGCTGACGTGACCGTGCCAACTTTTACGCCCTCTTTACGGACAGGCCAAAAGAAGTCATTGGAGCCCACAAAGGGAGCGCCGTCAATTTCTAGGCCGACAAGCTGTTGCGACACCCCCCGCTCCTTGATCAAGGTTAAGGCCGCCTTGCTGATAAAATCGGCTTCCATATCCAAATCGACAAGACGTCCCATGCCCAACTCATAGGGATTGTTCGCAAGGGTCATGTCAGCGTGGTAGGATAACATGCCAGCCTCGATCCTACGAATGCTTGATGTATGACCGGGCTTCAGGCCCAGAGGCCCNCCCACGGCCATCAGATGCTCCCAAAGCTTGTCACCTTGTGTTCCGTCGCGCAGGAAAATCTCGTAACCAAGTTCGCTCGACCATCCGGTCCGTGAAATAATCAAAGGTACGCCGTCCCAGTCAAATTCCATGAACCGATAGTATTTGAGTTTTGTGGGGGCATCGCCAAATGCTGCGCGCAGGACGTCGCGGGATTTGGGGCCTTGCAGTTGCAACGGTGACACGTCTGGTTCAGAAATGTCCACATCCATTCCAGAATTCACCGCAACGCCGCGTGCCCAAAGCAGCACATCACTGTCCGCAATGGACAGCCAGAAGTGATCCTCTGCTAGTTTCAAGAGGATCGGATCGTTGATGATCCCGCCGTCCTGATCCGTGATAAGCACATATTTGCATTGTCCAACCTGGCATTTGGACAGGTCACGGCAGCAAAGGAACTGGGTGAATTTTGCCGCGTCTGGGCCCTTGATTTGAACCTGACGCTCGACAGAGACGTCGCACAGGATCGCGTCATTAACCAGATACCAGAAATTCTGCCTCGGATCGCCAAAATCGCGGGGAATGTACATATGGTTGTAGACGGAAAATCCTTTGGCCCCCCAGCGCAAGGCTGCGTCAGAATAGGGTGATTTTCGTACCTGGGTGCCAAAGCTGAATTGGGCAAAGTTAAGTTCTTGAGACATGACGAGAAACCAGTTTTAAATGTTGCGAGGGGTGCTTTTCGGGCGGACCAGTTCGCGAAGTTCGTTTTTGCGAATTTTCCCAGTGGTGGTCTTTGGCAGCTCGCCAAAAATCACTTTCTTGGGGCGTTGGTATCTGGCAAGGCGTGTCTTGGCGTGGGCTATAAGCTCATCCTCAGTAGCCTTGCCGGAGAGCTCAACAAAGGCGCAAGGCACTTCGCCCCATTTCTCGTCTGGCATTGCTACGACGGCACAAAGGCTGACAGCAGGATGTGAATACAGCGCTTTTTCTACCTCAATGGAGGAGATGTTTTCCCCTCCTGAGATGATGATATCCTTAGAGCGATCGCGGATTTCGATGTAGCCATCAGAGTGTTGCACTGCGAGGTCGCCGGACCAGAACCAACCATCCTTAAAGGCCTTGGCGGTCTCGCCGGGTGATTTGAGATAGCCTTTCATGACGATATTACCGCGAAACACAATTTCACCCAGTGTCTCCCCATCCCATGGAACTTGCTCGCCGGTATCGGGGTTCAGAACCAGCACGTCTTCCTGCAATTCATAGGCTACCCCTTGGCGCGCCTTCAGTGTCGCCCGGTCCTCAGAAGGTAGTGCGGCCCAACTCGGTTTTTCCGCGCAAACCACTGCGGGGCCATATACCTCTGTCAGCCCGTAGACATGGGTGATGGAGATGCCCATTGCCTCCATTCCGGCAATTACGCTAGCAGGGGGTGGGGCGGCGGCGGTCATCATCTTGATCTTTTGCGAAAAGCTGCGTTTTTCCTCTGCGTCCAATATCATTGACATTATGATCGGCGCACCGCACAGATGGGTAACGCCATGATCAGCGAAGGCGTTGTAAATCGCGTTGGCTTGCGGCGCACGCAGAAACACATGAGTTCCAGCGAGCATAGTGATGGTCCAGGGAAAACACCAGCCGTTACAGTGAAATAGTGGCAACGTCCAAAGGTAGACCGGGTGATGCGGCATTTCCCAGGTGATGACGTTGTTGACCGCATTAGTCCAGGCACCGCGATGNGAATAGACAACACCCTTGGGCCGCCCTGTGGTGCCAGAGGTGTAGTTNAGNGCAAGCGCATCCCATTCGTTATCAGGCAGAGAATAGGTGAANTTTGGATNGCCTTCCGCCAGCAGCGCATCATAGGTAAGNGCGCCGATTTTCTTCCCGCCAAGACCTTCGCTGTCTTCGATGTCGATGACCAACAGATCACGGCCTGATTGGNTGACGGCCTCAGCGGCCAGTNCNGANAATTCGGTATCTACNAGCAAAACCNCNGCNTTGCCGTGATNNAGAATGTAGGCGATCGTGCTCGCATCCANCCGCGTATTNTTNGCATTTAGNACCGCNCCNAGCATNGGCACAGCCAGCGCGCATTCGAGTGCNTCAGGGATNTTNGGTGCGATCAAAGCGACNGTATCGCCCTTTCCAATNCCGCGTTGAGCTAGGGCAGAGGCCAGCCGNTTGCAACGTTCNGCNACCTCGCCCCAGTTGCGCTGGATGCGACCATGGATTTGCGCCGGTAGCTCTGGATGCACGCGCTCTNCGCGTTTGAGAATTGAAACCGGAGACANGGCNGAGTNGTTCGCTGCATTTNGGGCAAGCTCTGGCCCCTCNTAGNTCATTCCCCNGTCCAATCCGGCATTGGTTCTTTGCGGGTGAAGGCCCCAATACCAGCCTCGGCATCCTTGGCCATCATGTTTTCTGCCATAGTGCGACCGGCAAAGGTATAGGCCTCTTCCAAAGGCATCTCAACCTGTTCNTAAAACGCTCGCTTGCCGATTTTGACGGCNGAGGGCGACTTGTTNGCAATGATNCGTGCCATATCCATGGAAGCTGTTTCCAACTTTGATAAAGGGACTACACGGTTGACNAACCCGATTTCGGCNACGCGGCTTGCGGGCAGGAATTCCCCTAACAANAGCATTTCCATNNCCTGCTTGCGTGGCACATTGCGAGANAGCGCGACCATAGGGGTTGAGCAAAAGAGCCCNATATTCACACCTGATGTGGCAAAGGTCGCATCATCNGCGGCCACAGCCAGATCACAGGAAGCTACAAGCTGGCAGCCCGCNGCNGTGGTNATGCCCTTGACNTCGGCGATNACAGGTTGGGGCAATCGNACTACGCGAAGCATCATCGCAGAGCATTTAGCNAACAGGTCTTGGAAATACTGAAATCCGCCGTCAGCATCTGCCCGNCGTGCCGACATTTCNTTGAGGTTATGACCAGCACAAAAGTGGTTCCCGCTGCTGCGCAGGATTACTGCCTTGACACTNCGNTCTTCTGCGATTTNGTCAAATGTGTCTGAAAGAGCGCGNANCATCTCTTCGGACAAGGCATTAATCGACTTTGGCGCGTTCAGTGTNAGAACAGCNACGCTATCGGTGTCGCTCCGTAGTAANAGATCATCGTTNTTCATTTCGNTCTCATAAGCCATTGAGTGGAACCTTCAGCATGGNTCTGCCGTTCTCGTTATACNAGANTTNANTTGCCTNCGTATTCAATTGCAGAGACGGAATAANCACTTCNAAACTAATTATGATTTTAATAATGTTTTTNAGTTTATCCAATTTNAATTCCTTCAATGTNTTCATGATTGGNNCACCCGACTTTGCCCCGAGGTCCGNGAAGTCGTCAAATNGCTAGGTCAAGACGGGGCTTCCANAANGGGCGGAACAACTCGATCTTGGGACAACGGTTCATCACCACTTTNAGGCCTGCTTCTTCGGCCAGNTTCGCNGCGCGGTCATCATAAACGCCAATTTGGCCCCAAAGCACCGNGGCGCCGATTTCAATGGCCTTCTCNGNAATCTCATATAACTCCTCTTTTGGGCGGAACACCTCGACCATNTCCACAGGCCGGTTAATCTCTTCCAGAGNATGAAAGACACGTATGCCGCGAATTTCGGTCAGCTTTGGATTNGGATTTACCGGGATCATGTCATATCCGGTTTCATGCAGCACACGTAGTACGCCATAGCTGAACTTGGTCTTGTCGCCACTNGCGCCNACCATNGCAATGGTTTTNACTGAACGCAGGATGTCCGACAGATAGTCGGGTGCGTAATCATAGAGGTGATCGATGTCAGCTTCGGGCATTTAAGNCTCCTTGGGGGTCGCGATGTCCGCCTTAAGCTCATGTGGNTCCAGCGGATCAAGGAANGGGTTACGATAAAGTTNGTTGTGGCTTTCGACGCCGATTTCNAATCTGCAATCGCTAACTGCGCGNGCCACACANAGCAGNACATANCCATTGTTGATCTGGCGATTATTCAATGCCACTTGTCTNCGTTGATCCACCTCNCCAGCGATCAGTTTTGCCGCGCAGGTTATGCAGCCGCCGTATTTGCAGCCATAGGGAAGATCGACACCTTGTTCGCGCAAAGCGTCCAGCAACGNACGCCGGGGATCAACTTGNTAGGTTGCATCATCGCGGTTGGCGATTNTGATTGTTCNCANCTCGTTCACAGCCATATATCGCTTGTGCAATCGCCACCGGGATAGCGCGTTTCATGGCAGCGGCTGGGGCCNTTTGGTTCCTGACCGAAATCAACAACNAAATCNTTGTTGATATTCATGCCGCCNTTTTTGACATCACAGTCNATCATCAGCATGACACCGCCCTGNGNNCGAATTTCTGGGTAGAATTGGTTGTCCCAGGTTGAGAACAACGAGGTCGTGACATAAAGCCGTTTGCCATCAAGCGAGAGCTGAAACATTTGNGGGCCGCCCGCCACTTTNACACCGTTNATCTNGGGCGCTTTNCCNAGAAGNCCGCCCATCCANACCTGCCCGGTTAGNACCGGNTTGTGCGGATCAGAGATNTCGTATTGGCGCATATCACCGTGCAGCCAGTTNTTNAGGTANAGGTATTTGTCGTCCATCGACACAAGNATNGCCGACATCACGCCGGGCACAGGAATGGGCCATTCGGAATGTGGTTCATTCTCTACATCAATGATNTTTTCCCATTCCCATTTCCCTGCTTTGGACTTCCAAAAGTGGATGACATTGGAGCTAAGCGCNGCACCGCAGAATCCATGCGTACTGTCTGGGTCATGCAGAAACTTTACTTCCAACGGGATCAAGCCGTCTTCGCCAAGATACATCGTGTCGACNGGCACTTTTTTCTCAAAATCCCAGATGTGNAGGCGGCGACCATATTTNAGGTGGCCCACTTCCTCCAGATCAAATCCAGGCATAAATGTGTTCGGTGCGGCCCATTCAGAACTGACCATCACGTTATGGCGTGGTTGGTACCAAAAGTCATAACCAAANGGGATGTCGCCCATTGAGTTTTCCCAACGGCCAACNATCTCAAATTCCTTGTTCANATGCAGATAGCCACCNGGCGCTTCGCCCTTTGCGTCACCTAGGAAGGAAATGATGATTTCAGAGCCCAGACAATGCACNGTGTGTGGNCCGCTCAGATTGGTTTTAGACTTGATCTCGGCCCCGTNAATCACCTTGTGCANGCGCGGTGCAAATGGGTCNGTAGNTGTGTCGANAATATGGATGTTGTTAGACCGCACGCCTGGCACNANCAGGTATTTACGGCTCATANNCGCGTCGTTGTGGCAGGAAGAACAGGCATTCCAGCCCATGTGATGCAATTCATCCCCGATGCCGGGCATTTCTAAGCGATGGATGACTTGGCTNTAGGTTGGNCTTTNTGGNTCCGCATCAACNGTNGCCAAATAGTCTGGCTTTTGGATGCCGGTCCCTGTGTAGATGGCGATNGTATATAACAGTTTCTCACGCGGTGCTCTNATCGCCTCNGCGGGGCTTGCATAGCCNGGGCCACAACACGCTCCGTCCATCTTCACATTTCTCCCTTGCGNTCATTTTTTAATTATCATAAANTGATAAAAANANTATCGCAAGGTAAAAATATGCATNTGGAACGCCTGACTTTNATNCTCGAAGTTGTTGGACAAAAGGGCGAGGCNACAGTGGCCGAGATTTGCGCCCATTCAGACTTGCCNAAACCTTCTGCNTACAGGTTAGTGCAGGANCTTGTTAGTGTNGGTCTTCTGGAACCTGTGACNCGTGGGACGTTCTCTATTGGCTCACGCCTAAANCGGATNACCCAAAGTGATCATTCTGATCGCGCCCTGCTTGAGGTGATTGCACCTGCGCTNAAGAAAGCCGCAANACAGTATGGCGNCGCATTTTTCNTGTCTCGGTTGCGTGGAAAATCNGTTGAAATTATCCATGTAGAAACTCCTGANACGGGGGTTTCCTATCTCCATCCCGGCTTGGGGAAACGCCCATTGCATGCCTGTTCTTGCTCCAAGGCTGTTGCTGCGTTTTTGCCCGAATTGCTCCTAACTTGCGATATGGAGGGCCG
>PBLM01000017.1 GCA_002721775.1 Rhodospirillaceae bacterium
TGTAATTAAAGGATGAGGGGCCATAGCTCAGCTGGGAGAGCGCGTGCTTTGCAAGCATGAGGTCGTCGGTTCGATCCCGTCTGGCTCCACCACTTTTATCACTTCACCATTTGTTCAGGCGTGAAATAGGCTTGTGAAAGTAAAATCAAAATATGCTCTGGGAATGGTCCAGAGTGCTGCATGCAGGAAATAAAGACAATGGCTGTTCCAAAGAGTAAAATCAGCAAATCCAAGCGTGACATGCGCAGGGCCCATGATTCTCTCAAGAGTGATGCATATGTTGAGGACAAGGTAACCGGAGAACTGCACCGTCCACATCACATTGACCTAAAAACTGGTATGTATGGTGGTAAGCAGGTCCTTAAGGTCAAAGACCGGTTCTGAGAGCCTCAGGCCGCCTGATGACAAAAACAAAACCGACACATAATCCTTTGTTCTGTATTGGTGACATTGTACGTCATCGTCATTACCCTTTCCGGGGTGTGATAGTTGATGTTGATCCGGAATTCGGTAATACAGAAGAATGGTACGCCTCTATCCCGGAAGATGTGCGGCCTGCACGTGAACAGCCTTTCTATCATCTGTTGGCTGAGAATGCTGATAGCTATTATTCTGCTTATGTGTCACAGCAGAATTTATTGTCTGATGATGAAAACGGGCCCGTTGGCCACCCGGATATTGAAGATGTGTTCTCAGGCCTTGAAGAAGGCAGATATCAGTTACGACCTGAGGCATATAACTGATACCGGTGGTTATGGCCGTTATGGGCCTGCCACCATCTGAAAAATACTATGAAAGTGGTCGAATCAAGTGCCGAGTTCGCCTGTAACTGACTTGCTTTTGCTCGGATACTTCTTATTTTAAATAAACAAGACCGTTATAGTCCTGTTTATGATAATCATTCGCAGATACAGTACGTTGTAATTAAGGGTGAAGGGCTGTAACTGACGGGAAAGGTTAGACAGAGCATGTTACGGCTTAACCGCATGACTGATTATGCGATTCTGGTACTAGGCGTCTTACACAGCCGCCAGGGCAGTTTGTTGTCCAGTGGGCAGATTGCCGAGGCTGCGCAGCTGACTCAAGCGACAGCTGCTAAAGTGATTAAAGCGCTGGTGGCGGCGGATTTGGTGCAGACGCAGCGAGGTATTCGTGGTGGTTGCCAACTGTCCCGACCGGTAAGCCGAATCAGTGTTGCAGAGGTAATTGAGGCGATTGAGGGGCCTATCGCCCTTACAGCTTGCGTTGATGGTGCTGAGGAGCCCTGTTCTGTGCAACAAGGTTGTTTTATGGGGGGGAATTGGAACCGTGTGAATACGGCTCTCAGAGAGGCTCTCTTAACTGTCAACCTTGCTGATTTATTTGACCCCGTCACTCTGTTTCCTGAGCCAGCATCAGCTCAGCAGACACATACAATTACATGAAACTAATGATGAACGTGAAGATAGGGTAGCAAAATATGGTAGCGACTGTTGAAACCATCGAAGCCGTTGAACAGGCGACTGGAGCTTATAAGTACGGTTTTGTCACGGATATTGAGACAGAAAAAGCCCCGAAGGGTCTTTCAGAGGATGTTATCCGGTTTATTTCAGCGAAAAAGAACGAACCGAAATGGATGCTGGACTGGCGCCTCAAGGCTTACCGGTATTGGTTGAAGATGGAATCACCAGATTGGGCTAAGTTGAATATTCCGCCGATTGATTATGATGAAATCTATTATTATGCAGCGCCAAAATCGGCTGAAGCGCCAAAATCGCTTGATGAAGTAGACCCAGAACTGCTGCGCACATATGAAAAATTAGGCATTCCCCTGAATGAACAGAAGATGCTGGCAGGTGTGGCGGTTGACGTGGTCTTTGATTCCGTCTCTGTGGCCACAACCTTCCGTGAAGAGTTGGCGAAGTCTGGGGTGATATTCTGTCCGATCTCTGAGGCAATCCGTGAATATCCAGATCTCGTCCGCAAATATATGGGTTCGGTGATCCCGGTATCGGATAATTATTTTTCTGCGCTGAATTCGGCTGTGTTTACTGACGGGTCATTTGTCTACATTCCAAAGGGNGTGCGNTGTCCNATGGAATTGTCNACTTANTTNCGNATTAATGAGAAAAACACNGGTCAGTTTGANCGCACNCTNATCATNGCTGAAGACAGCTCTTATGTCTCCTATCTTGAAGGCTGTACAGCTCCGCAACGGGATGAGAACCAGTTNCATGCAGCGGTTGTTGAGCTTGTTGCGCAGACCGATGCNGAGATAAAATATTCAACNGTGCAGAACTGGTATCCTGGTGATGAAACCGGNAAAGGCGGCATTTATAATTTTGTGACTAAGCGCGGAGCCTGCCGCGGAGACAGGTCAAAAATCTCCTGGACTCAGGTCGAAACTGGGTCAGCTATCACTTGGAAATATCCTTCCTGTGTGCTAAAAGGCAAAGATTCTGTGGGCGAATTTTATTCTGTTGCCGTAACAAACGGGGCGCAGCAAGCAGATACTGGCACAAAGATGATCCACTTGGGGGAAGGGTCGCGCTCGACCATCATTTCCAAAGGCATCTCTGCAGGTTGCTCAAATAATACTTACCGGGGTCTTGTTGAAATGAATAAGGCTGCTGAAAATGGCCGGAATTTCACTCAATGCGACTCGCTTTTAGTTGGTGATACATGTGGGGCGCATACNGTCCCATACATGGTGTCGCGCAACCCATCTTCGAAAATTGAACACGAAGCTACCACTTCGCGAATTTCTGAAGATCAACTCTTTTATTGTTTGCAGCGCGGATTAAATGAGGAAGAGGCCGTGTCCTTAATCGTGAACGGCTTTTGTAAAGAAGTCATGAAAGAACTGCCTATGGAATTTGCGGTTGAAGCTCAGAAGCTTATCGGGATCAGCCTTGAAGGTTCTGTTGGTTGATNGAGAAAAGGATCTTATAATCTATGTCTCTTCTTGAAATCAAAAATTTGCATGCCTGCATTGGCGACTCAAAGATCTTACATGGGATTGACCTTACGATAGAACGGGGTGAAGTGCATGCCATCATGGGGCCGAATGGGTCTGGCAAGTCCACTTTATCTTATGTGTTATCCGGGCGTGACGGTTATGAGGTAACAGATGGTGATATTCTCCTTGACGGCGAGTCNGTTNTGGAGATGGAAGCTGATGAACGCGCTCGTGCTGGCGTGTTTCTAGCTTTTCAATACCCTGTTGAATTACCAGGTGTAAGTGGTATGGCGTTTTTGCGGGCAGCAGTAAACGCCCGTCTGCGCGAAGCTGGCGAAGCTGAAATTGATCAGCTTGAATTTGTCAAAATGGTCCGTGCAGAGGCAAAAGGGCTTGGCATCAAAGATGAAATGCTGAAACGGGCTGTGAATGTAGGCTTTTCTGGTGGTGAAAAGAAACGCTATGAGATTCTTCAGATGGCCCTGTTGAAACCATCATTGGCAATCCTAGACGAGACTGATTCAGGACTTGATGTGGATGCGCTAAAAATCGTGTCAGAAGGTGTGAATCTGCTGCGTTCTGCTGAGCGAGGCATGCTGGTCATTACTCATTATCAGCGTCTTTTAAATCATATTGTGCCGGATTATGTGCATATTTTAGCAGGTGGCCGGATTGTCAAATCTGGTGATAAGACACTGGCACTTGAAGTCGAGGAAAATGGTTATGCAGGGCTTGGCGATGCAGCCTGAACTTCTTTACGAAACATGGGANGATCGGAAAGAAGCAGCAAAGAGTTATCTNGACGCTGTGAACTGGCCAAACGGGCAGACAGAAGCCTGGAAGTTCACTTCACTGTCGCATTTGTCAGATGTTGTTTTTAACCCGCCAAAACANAGTGCATCAATAGCCAGTTCTCCAGGGCTTGACGGAAAAGTGTTGAGCTTTACAGCCGGTCTTGCGCCTNACCTTGCGGGTGTCAGCCTTCCTGCAGGCATCAGCGTAACAGATATTTCTGCCGACAAGGCCATATGCCATCAGGCATTTGCCTTATTGCCAGACAACCACCATCTGACAGCATTGTCAGCCAGCCGCCAGACAGCAGCTGTAAAGATTGAGGTTNCTGGTACAACCAGGGTTGATAGTCCGCTCATTCTAAGATTTTCTGATGGTAAGACAAGTGAAGCATCTCATCCCTTTGTTTTCATAAATATTGCAGATGGAGCGCAACTACATTTGGCAGAACTTCATGAAGGGGCAGCCAGTCTGTCCCAGCCTCTTATTCTTGTGCGGCTGGGTCAGGGGGCAACACTTGATCACATTAAGCTTCAGAATGAGGCTGATCACACCACACATCTAGGCTTAACTTTGTTTAGGCTCGACGGTCAGGCAAAAGTGAACAGTTTTTCGGTCTCCAAGGGCAGCCAGCTGGCCCGCATGGAAACGCANTGCTTTTTTGCCGCCCCAGATGCACAGGCTGCCATGTCAGCTGTTTATCTGGGCCGAGATAGCCAGCATCATGATATTACNACAGTTGTCAGCCATGAATATGCTGATTGTGCATCGCGTCAGCTGATTCGCGGTGTTTTGGATGACAAGTCACATGGTGTATTTCAGGGGCGGGTGCGGGTTGCCCCGGATGCTCAGAAAACAGATGGCCAGCAGATGAGCAGAGCCTTATTGCTGTCTCGTGATGCTGAGTCTGATGCCAAGCCNGAGCTTGAAATTTTCGCTGATGACGTGGTCTGCAGCCATGGCGCAACCGTTGGCGAGTTGGATGAAACGCTTTTGTTCTACTTAAAAAGCCGCGGCATAGATGAAGCGGAAGCCCGCACCATGCTGATCGATGCCTTTCTTGTGGATACGCTAGAAGAAATCGGCTACCAGCCTTTTGCTGATTTTTTGCGGGGTCAGGTATCTGGCTGGACGGTACGTCAAACCGGAGCTGAACAACAGGTGGGCATATGATACAACAGGCCTCTTTACATACGCCAGGACAAAAGTCGGATTTCGATGTTGCCGCTGCCCGGGCGCAGTTTCCGATCCTTGACCAACAGGTGAATGGTAAACCGCTAGTTTATCTTGATTCAGCAGCATCTGCCCAGAAGCCGCAGATAGTTTTGGATACCTTGTCTTCTGCTTACGGCCATACCTATGCCAATGTTCATCGCGGCTTGCATTATTTGTCTGAGGCNTCAACAGATGCTTATGAGGCTGTGCGAGGCAAGGTTGCCCATCTTATTGGTGCGCGTTCTGAAACAGAGGTTGTGTTCACATCTGGGGCGACTATGGCCCTTAATATGATCGCTCATTGCTATGGAAACACCTATCTTGGTGAAGGGGATGAGGTGCTGATTTCAGTTGCTGATCATCATGCCAATATCGTACCTTGGCATCTTTTGGGTAGCCGGGTTGGGTCAAAGACGGTTGCCGCTCCTGTTGATGCAGACGGCAGCTTTAATATGCANCAATTTAANGCGCATATTTCGCCGAGGACGAAGATTATTTCTGTTCCGCATGTTTCTAATGTCTTAGGTACAATCTTTCCAATTAAAGAAATTGCAGCCCTCGCGCATGAAAATGGGTCCATCTGTGTGGTGGATGGTTGTCAGGGGGTGACGCACCTGCCTGTTGATGTAACTGATCTGGGCTGTGATTTTTACGTTTTCTCCGGTCATAAACTATACGGGCCAAGTGGAATAGGCGTGTGCTGGGGTCGGGCTGAAATATGGGCTGATCTGCCTCCATTTTTGGGAGGTGGAGATATGATTGACAATGTGGAAACAGATCGGTCAACATATACTGAACCGCCCTTGCGTTTTGAAGCGGGGACACCGCCCATTGCAGAATGTATTGGTNTGGGAGCAGCTGTAGATTTTGTGAGACAGATTGGTATNGAGAACCTGCGGGATCATGAAATGGATATGCTGCGCTATGGTCATCAGCGTCTGGNGTCTGTTNAGGGCCTGAATTTCATTGGCACNGCGGCGGATAANTCAGGTGTGNTCTCTTTTACCCTTGATGCCGCACATCCGCATGATATTGCGACGTTGATTGACCAAGATGGAGTGGCGATCCGCGCTGGGCATCATTGCGCACAACCTCTGATGAAATTCTATGGCCTGAGCTCGACGGCACGGGCATCTGTCGGCGTCTACACACAAGAATCAGATTTTGACATATTAGCTGAGGCGCTTGAAAAAGTTAACCGCATTTTTGGTTGAGCAGATTAGGATAACAAAGAGATGACCGGCGTATCTAAAGCACCTGCTGATTTAGCCCGTGATGATGGGCGGACGCTGGCCGATTTTTTGCCTGATACCTCATCTGGCTACACAGCTTATGCCGGAACTGCGCTCGCAGATGGTACAGGCAGTCCGCTGGCTAAAGATGCGGTGATTAGTGCATTAAAAACGGTAAAAGATCCAGAAATTCCTGTGAATATTTATGATTTGGGTCTGATTTATGACATTATCTGTCATCCAAATGGCAATGTGGCGATAAATATGTCGCTTACAGCACCAGGTTGTCCTGTTGCGGGGGAAATGCCCGCCCAGGTGGCTAAGGCTGTTGCCGTGCTGACAGGGGCAGGGCAAATTGCGGTGAGTCTTGTTTGGGAGCCAGCCTGGACACCAGAGCGAATGAGTGAAGATGCAAAGCTGGCCCTTGATTATGGCTTTTGATCGGCGCACTATGGCACATAACAGGAGTGTGATGAGATGACACAGACTGAAAAACCCCCTTTTGAGACTGGCCAGCCTATCCTGACGTTGACAGATGCGGCAGCCAAACAGGCTCGCAAGCTGATGGACAAAGCTGACAGCACGGCAATTGGCCTGCGTGTTGGCATAAAAACAGCAGGGTGTTCTGGACTGCAATATCAGGTTGAATTTGCGAGTGAACAAAAACAATTCGAAGATAAGATTGAAGATAAAGGCGTGACTATTTTCATTGACCCAGCGGCGGTTATGTTCATTGTTGGTGCTGAAATGGACTGGGCGGAAGATAAGTTTGCGTCATCCTTTACTTTTAACAACCCCAATGAAACAGCGCGATGTGGCTGTGGGGAAAGCTTTACAGTTTCTTAAATGACTGACCATCAGCCTCAACCGTTTGTTCGGCCCTCGCGCCGGACGATGGTCGGTCTGTTATGGGAAATTATCCGATTTGCCGCCCCTCGGGGCAACCGTTCAATTCGTAACCGGATTGCAGGGGCCTTCATCTGCCTTATTTTGGCCAAAGCCTCCAATATTTGCACGCCATTGATTTATGGCTGGTCCGTCGATCTTGTGAATGGTGATGACGGCTTTTCTATAATGGTGTTGTGGTATTTGCTAGGCGCCTATGCTTTGTCTCGGCTGGGTCAGCAGATTTTCTCAGAGGCCAAGGAATATTTGTTCAGCCGTGTTGCCCAGCGGGCAGTTCGTGCCGCGGCAATGACGGCTTTTACCCATCTTCATGCCTTGTCTATGCGGTTTCATCTTGATCGTCAGACAGGCGGGCTCACACGCGCAATTGAACGCGGCGCAAAGGGCATGGAATTTCTGATGACCAGTGCAGCTTTTGAGGTTGTGCCATTGCTGGTGGAGCTTATCTTTGTCAGCGCGTTGCTATGGGTCTTATTTGGTTTTCCTTATGCTGCCATTACATTTGTGACGGTTTGTCTGTATGCGCTGTTCACCATAAAGGTTACAGAATGGCGGATGAAATTCCGCCGGCAGATGAACGCTGCTGACGAACAGGCAGCAACAAAGGCTATAGACAGTCTGATTAACTATGAAACAGTAAAATATTTCAATGCTGAGGCTGCAGAGGCTCGTCGTTTTAACAATTCAATGCGGGCTTATGAAGATGCGGCGGTCCTGTCTAGAACATCTCTCGCAGCGGTTAATGTGGGCCAGGGGGCAATTATCGCCCTCGGGCTGGTGCTGATTATGGGCATTGCTGGTCACGATATTCATCAGGGCAAGCTGACAGTTGGCAATTTTGTGACTGTGAACACTTATTTGTTGCAGCTGTATCTACCGTTAAATTTTCTAGGCTGGGTATATCGCGAAATACGTCAGTCTCTTGTGGATTTGGAATGTATGTTTACGCTTCTGGATGAATATCCCGATGTCCGTGATCCAGATAATGCGCCGCACCTTCATCTCGTTTCTGGTGAAGTCTGTTTTGAGGATGTGCATTTTGCTTATAACGACAGAGCGATTTTACGCGGTGTCAGCTTTACGGTTCCGGCTGGAAAGAGGGTTGCCATTGTGGGGCCAAGCGGAGCAGGAAAGTCAACAATATCTCGGCTTCTGTACCGGTTTTATGATCCTGATGAAGGCCGCGTGCTTATTGACGGTCAGGATATTAAGACGGTGCAACAATCTAGTGTACGGGCGGCAATTGGCGTCGTGCCCCAGGACAGCGTCATGTTCAATGCCTCAATCGGATACAATATCGGCTATGGCCGCGAAAGTGCAAGTCAGGTGGAGATAGAACAGGCCGCAACGCTGGCGGCAATTGACGGGCTTATATCCCGCTTGCCAGAAGGTTATGAGGCGCTGGTAGGGGAAAGGGGGCTTAAGCTATCTGGTGGTGAAAAGCAGCGTGTGGCGATCGCCAGGGCGATTCTTAAACAGCCTACGATTTTTCTTTTTGATGAAGCTACTTCTGCACTAGACAGCCAGACTGAAAAAGATATCCAGGCTGCTTTAAATCAGGTTTCTGCAAGCAGAACAACACTTGTGATCGCGCATCGGCTGTCCACAATAATTGATGCAGATGAAATTCTAGTTATGGCAGAGGGCCAAATTGCTGAACGGGGCACACATCATTCTTTGTTGGCACAGGAAGGTCTTTATGCCTCAATGTGGGCACGCCAGTCCAAAGGGTTTGAAACAGACAGGGGCGAGGCTGCACTTGAACTTGCTGCACGGCAAGGCCCATGACAGGTCCTGTAACCGGAGACGGGGCAGGTTGGCCATCACTTATCTCTGCCCTTAACCCGTCAGAGGAAGCAGATTTGGTGGGCCGTCTTGGCGGACGGGACATTCTGTTGCCAAAAAATGAATACAGACAATATCCCCTACGTGGTCATCTCTGGCNGGCAGGNCCACAGGCNCGNGGNCAGGTTCTCGTTNTGCCNGGGTTTACAGAGTTTTGTGANAAATATGCCCTNTTTGCACGCCGTCTTGTTGGNGCAGGATATGATTGTCTGATAATTGATTGGCCAGGACAGGGGTGNTCTGGTCAGCTTGGCGCACATCAATTGGTTGTTCATCTTGATCATTTCTCTGCTTATTTCTCTGCACTGGACGAACTTCTTACAGCAGCGGGTTGGCNGANAGAAAAGCTGGCTGTGTTNGGCCATTCTCTTGGGGGGCATCTGGCCTTGAACTTTGCCCGGCGTTACCCTCAGTTTACAAAAAAATTAATTTTATCTGCACCGATGATCGTGCCAAAAGCCCCGCCTCTCTGGATTACACGTATTCTGGCTACTGCGCTTATCCTGGCAGGATGGCGCTATCACGCTCTGCCATTTGTGTCTATGCCCAGTATAGAAGAACGGCGGAAATTCAAACTAAACAATCTGTTGACACGGTCACCAGAAGGTTATGATCAGCAATATCAGATTTTTGAAAAACAGCCCGAATTGCGACGGGTTCATGCTTCTGTTGGTTGGATCAGAGCAGCGTTTGACAGCTGCGCTACCACCACCTTAAACCCGGCTTGGATGGGCGCAATTGCTGCGCCGGTTCTTGCCTTTTTGCCTGGTGACGAAAATATTGTCGATCCTGCTGCCAGCCGTCGCATGTTGGCTGCGCTGCCAGATTGCCATATTATAGGATTTGCTGACGCTAGACATGAATTGTTGTCTGAACTGCAAGAGGTGAAAACACGAATGTTTGACGAACTCGATCAGTTTCTCAAGCTGGACCATAAAACAGATTTCACATCTGCTCTGGAGGGGGATTAAGGCGCGAATTGTTCGGATATTATACGTTCTGGCAGGCCACTGCCCGGGTCATAGAGTAACGGAATAGAGATATCCTGGCGTTGCCAGATATCCACAGCGGCAATATCGCGGAATTCAATATTATCAGCAGTTACGGATTGNGGCCTNAAATCTGGNTCAATGACATNAATATGAACNTGGCTGTTAGCAGGTAGTAAAGCTCCGCGCCAGCGCCGCGGCCGGAAAGCAGAAATAGGTGTCAGGGCCAGCAATTCTGCCCCNATAGGCAAAATGGGCCCATGTGCAGACAGATTATAGGCTGTAGACCCGGCAGGTGTGGCAACCAGAACCCCGTCACAGACTAGCATCTCCATCTCTCGCTTACTGTTGATGTCAATAGCACAATGTGCAGCATTATGCGTTTGCCGCAGCAGGGCCACCTCATTGATTGCNAGAGCCTCATGGGTCTGACCGGATACAGTTGTNGCTGACATCCGCAGNGGATGTACTTCGGCTCTGTCTGCGGCAGCGATGCGTTCTGGCAGTTCGTCNGCGCTGAACTCATTCATCAAAAANCCNACGCGNCCGCAATTCATGCCGAAAAGCGGCAGATTATGCNGTATTGAGTCNCGCATGGCCTGCAGCATCTGGCCATCNCCGCCNAGGACAACNATGATATCGGCAACCTCAACATCANATTGTCCATANCNCTTTGTCAGCTNNGNCAGCCGGCTTTGCGAATCGGCATGTGTTGAGGCCGCAAAATGAANTTTCATGGGACAATCTTNTCCTTATTAAGCCAGAAAATNGCTCNTTTGGTTAATCTATACAGCAAAACTATCTGTTNAGACCAGATTTTCATAGCCCCCGCCAAGCGGAANGCATTAAGCTTTTTTCTTGCTCCATNTAANTGAAGNGNCATACAAANGAACGAAGAAAGCTGACCAAACTCTACCANAATGGAACCCGTNACATATGTCAGATTTTGATATCGCCCCAGANCCGCATGCTGCTGGNCTGACCACCTCGCTCCNGGGTNTGGATGCGTCTGNTCANCCTATTGATTTGCCGGTGGTGANTGAAAAGCNGCTGACTATTTACCTCAACCGACAGGAAATCGTCACCGCGATGACCTTAGGGGATCGCCCGCAACAGATGGCNGTCGGTTTTNTATATAATCAGAATATGCTGCAGCATGGCGACCAGATAACTGCGATTGACTATGATGAAGAGTTGTCCGTTGTGATTGTTCGNACGGCCCATGAAACCAATTATGAAGCCAAGTTGCAGAAGAAAATCAGAACATCAGGTTGTGCGCAGGGCACTGTGTTTGGNGATATTATGGANAGGTTCGACAAGATNAAGCTGAATCCAGATATGCGAATTTCAACACGGNAATTAATGCATTTGTCAAAGGNGATTAACACAGCGCCNAGCCTNTATCTGACAGCAGGCGCAATACATGGCTGTGTGCTGTGNACAGCAGACAAACCGNTGATTTATGTNGAGGATATCGGACGTCACAATGCNGTTGATAAAATCGCAGGCTATATGTTCATGGATAACATTGCCCCAGAGGANAAGCTGTTCTACACNACAGGGCGGCTGACCTCTGAAATGGTGATAAAAACCGTGCTNATGGGNATTTCTGTGTTGGTATCGCGGTCTGGCTTNACCGAAGCCGGNGTTCGCCTTGCCCGCCAGGCNGNCCTGACNCTGATTGGNCGNGCCAAGGGGTCAAGGTTTGTGGCTTTATCGGGCCAACAGCGGATAATTTTCGATGCGAATGAANTTGANAGACAGGCTGCANAGGCAGCGGACAANCCGTCNGCCCAGCGGGCCAGCCAGCAGGACAANTCTAGATGATNGCGCTGGACACNGTCGCTGTCGGGTTTCTCGCTGGGGGACAGGCACGGCGCATGGGCGGCAAGGATAAACCNCTTCTGTCTATTGGAGGGCAGACAATCCTTGATCGTCAGCTTGNNGCGACAGCCCNGCATAAAGTGCGNGTAATTAACGCAAATGGGGATTTATCNCGCTTTGANNGCTATGGTTTGCCNGTCATTNCNGANAGTCTGCCTNACTGGCCAGGTCCGCTTGCAGGTATTCTNTCCTGTCTTGACTGGCTGGCGCAATCCNACTGTGNATGCNATCTGTTGTTATCATGTGCCACTGATGCGCCTTTTNTCTCCTCTGANCTGGCCTTNAGGCTTTTGCAGGCCCGCACTGCTGAGAACGCCACGCTGGCACAGGCGCGTTCATCTGGNCGGCGTCATCCTGTTTTTGGACTCTGGCCCGTNAGCATTCGGCANGACCTCAGAACAGCATTGATTGAAGATGGTCTGCGTAAAATAGATGATTTTACGGACCGGTTTTCGTTAGCCATTGCAGACTTTGCAGGTCATCCAGACCCGTTCTCAAATGTGAATCAGCCAGATGATATAGCTGCAGCTGAAGCTTATTTTGACAGCTGATTTTCATAAAATGCATCGCTTTTTGTTGGGTATTTGTGCTAAACAGACCGTATTTCTGGTGTTTNAATTTGATGTAAAACGTCAGTTGCAGAGATTAAAAGGGGAAAAGTGGACATGACCGCACCTGACGTTGTCACTGAAATGTTCGCTGCTTATCGGACGTNNTTGGACAGTCTTGAAGGNAAACTTGGAANCGCTTTTTCTGATGCNGTTGACCTTCTCGAAGGGATGAGCGGTACGGTAGTGGTCTGCGGTATGGGCAAATCAGGCCTTGTCGGTGCAAAGATTACCGCCACGNTGACCTCTACTGGAACGCCGTCTGTATTTTTGCATCCCGCAGAAGCNATGCATGGCGATCTGGGTATTGTGCGCAAGGGGGATGTGNTCATCCTGATTTCCAATTCTGGTGAAACNGAAGAAATTACCCGCCTGTTNCCTGCCCTGAAACGCCTGGCTGTTCGCATAATTGCGCTGGTGGGAAATGTGGATTCAACAATGGCACGCGCAGCAGATATCTGCCTTGATGCGGCAATTGACAAAGAAGCCTGCCCTCTNAATCTGGCNCCAACCACCTCNACTCTTGCTGCGCTAGTGCTNGGGGATGCGCTAGCCGTTGCNCTGATGGAGAGGAGGGGGTTCCGGCCGGCAGACTTTGCCGCGACTCATCCTGGTGGCAAGTTGGGTAAAAAACTTCTTCACACGGCAAAAGATCACATGCGCAGCCATGATCTGCCGTTTGTTGANCCNAAAATGGTAATGAGCGANGTGGTNGCAGTAATGACAGAAGGCCGGCTGGGGNTGGCTCTTGTCGGTNCAGCTGATGANCTGCGCGGCATTATTACAGATGGTGACCTACGCCGTACNTTGGTNNAGGGGCATGATCTTTCCAGCCTGANNGCAGAACAGGTGATGAATCCNACTCCGCAGACGATTTCAGNTGATGCCTCCTACGGNCAGGCNGAAGAAATGATGCTTGAGGCAAAAATCCAGGCCCTTGTTGTACTGTCAGATGATCGNNTCGTCGAAGGCATCATCCAGATTTTCTGAACANTCGAAAGCATTGCGATGTCTGATTTGCCCAACTTGCTGTCTGACTTTGACTATCTTCTTCCTGAAGAGTTGATTGCTCAAACCCCGGCACGACCCCGTGANTCAGCNCGGCTGNTAATAGCTGCAGTAGACGGGATTTCAGATCATATTATTGCTGATCTGCCAAAGTTACTGCGCCCGGGTGATCTGCTTGTGGTTAATGATACAGCTGTTATACCAGCGGCGCTGATTGGCNNCCGNGGGNAGGGAAAGGTGAGGATCAACTTGCATCGNCGACTGAAAGAGGATAGNTGGCTAGCNTTTGCCAAACCAGCAAAAAAATGCCNTCCAGGAACTGAGATCAGTTTTGCAGACGGGTTTTCNGCTGTTGTCACCCAAAAAGCTGATGGCGGTGAGGTGACCTTACAGTTTAACNAGNCNGGCGCCGCACTTGATAGCTGTCTTGAGCAGCATGGTCAGATGCCNTTGCCGCCCTATATCCGGCGCCCNGATGGCGCAGATGAGGTAGACCGGTATGANTATCAGACCTTATTTGCNANTCATGCNGGNGCAGTTGCTNCACCGACAGCCGGACTTCATTTCACAGATNAATTACGGCAAAANTTGATTTNTNNTGGTATNAATTTNNCNGCNGTNACNCTGCATNTNGGNGCAGGCACATTCNTGCCGGTNAAGACAGAGAATATACATGAACATAAAATGCATACCGAATGGGGATCTGTTTCAGCAGATACGGTTAAAGCGATCCAGCAGACAAAGGCATCAGGCGGCCGTGTGATTGCAGTTGGCACAACCTCTCTGCGAATTCTAGAAGCCGCTTTTGCTCATCATGGCCGTCTGGCTCCGTTCACAGGCGAGACTGATATCTTTATCACGCCGGGCTATCAGTTTGGCGTTATTAATATGTTGCTGACCAATTTTCATTTGCCAAAATCAACGCTGTTGATGCTGGTGTCGGCCTTTTCCGGATACGATTTCATAAAGACAGTCTATCAGCATGCGGTGGTTTCCGGTTATCGATTTTTCAGTTATGGTGATGCATGTTTGCTGGCCTGCCAGAACGCACACCCCTTATCGGGTAAGAAGGAGCCCTGATGAAATTAAACGATTGCCCTGCTTTTGGCTTTGAGGTGCTGCAGCAGGATGGTGCTGCTCGCAGGGGCCGCGTGACAACTGGCTTTGGTGTTGTTGATACGCCTGCCTTTATGCCAGTGGGTACAGCGGCATCTGTAAAAGCCATGATGCCAGAACAGGTTGCCTCTACCGGCGCACAGATCATCCTGTCAAACACCTATCATCTGATGCTCAGGCCAGGACCTGAACGAGTTGAACGCCTAGGCGGGGTGCGCAAATTAATGGGCTGGGATGGCCCGTTACTGACAGATTCAGGCGGTTTTCAGGTCATGTCGCTAGGACCGTTGCGAGAAATTAGCGAGCAGGGTGTGAGTTTTAAATCACATTTAGATGGTAGCGTTTATGACCTGACCCCAGAACGTTCAACCCAAATCCAGCATATGCTAGATGCCACTATTACAATGGCTTTTGATGAATGCACCCCCTTTCCAGCAACTCATCACGAGGCACAGGCCAGCATGGAGTTGTCCATGCGCTGGGCGGCGCGCTCACGCTCAGCTTTCGTGGCACGGACCGGCTATGGCCAGTTCGGGATTGTTCAGGGATCTGTTTTTGAGGATTTTCGACATCAGTCCATTAAGGCGCTTACAGATATTGGCTTTGAGGGTTATGCCATTGGTGGGTTGGCAGTGGGTGAGGGGCAGGAAGCAATGTTCTCTACGCTGGATGCGACTTGTCCTTCAATGCCGCCAGACAAGCCGCGCTATCTGATGGGGGTAGGTAAACCAGCTGATATTGTTGGGGCGGTCCAGCGCGGTGTGGATATGTTTGACTGTGTTATGCCGACACGTTCTGGACGAACAGCTCAGGGCTTTACCCGGCGCGGGCCAGTGAATATCCGAAATGCCCGACATGCAGAAGATATGCGTCCTTTGGATGAAAGTTGTTCTTGCCCTGCTTGTGTGAAATTTTCACGAGCATATCTTCATCATCTGTTCAAAGCTGACGAAATTCAGGGGTTGATGCTGCTGACCTGGCATAATCTGCAGCATTATCAGGATTTAATGGCTGGGCTGCGATTAGCCGTTGAAACTTGTCAGCTGGCTGATTTTGTTGCTGGTTTTGCAGAAGAACAGGCTCGCGGTGATATCTCGCCCATCTAAGCGATGACAGACAAACAACAAAGCGATATCAAAGACTGGTTGGCCGCAACAGGCAAGGCGGAAGGTTTTGATATCTGCGCGGTTACGGCCGCAGATCTGCCTGCTGTCATAGGTGCTGGTCTGGACGACTATCTGAAGGCAGGGCATCACGGTGATATGGACTGGATGGCAGAAACACGCAACAGACGCATCACCCCGACAGCGATGTGGGATGCGGCCCGCACAGCGGTTATTTTCGGATGCAATTATGGTCCAGATCATGACCCAATGGATAATCTGGCTGAAACATCATCTGCCAATATTTCTGTTTATGCGCGGGGGCGTGATTATCATGATGTGCTGAAAGGCCGTTTGAAACAGATGGCCGGGCGCTTGGCTGCAAGAACAGGCTGGCAGGTCAAAATCTTTGTGGACACCGCCCCGTTAATGGAAAAACCGCTGGCTGCACAGGCCGGGCTGGGTTGGCAGGGCAAACATACCAATCTTGTCTCCCGCAGCTATGGTTCTTGGTTGTTTTTAGGTACAATTCTGACAGATGGGCTGTTGCCACCGGATCTGGCCGCTTCTGATTCCTGCGGAAGCTGTACAGCCTGTCTTGATATCTGCCCGACAGATGCATTTCCTGCCCCTTATAAGCTGGATGCTCGGCGATGCATTTCGTATCTGACGATTGAATTTGACGGGATAATCCCCAATAACTTCAGAACAGCTATCGGCAACAGAGTTTTCGGCTGTGATGATTGTCTGGCTGTATGTCCATGGAATAAATTTGCCGCGTTTTCTCATGATCAGAAACTCACCGCCGCTAAGGCGCGCGCCCTACCACCTTTGCTGGATATGCTCAGTCTTGATGAAGCGGGGTTCAAAGCTCTGTTCTCCGCCTCGCCTGTCAAGCGCACTGGATATGTCCGCTTTATACGCAATTGCCTGATTGCTGCTGGTAATGCAGGCAATGACAAGTTAATCCCTGCTGTGAAATCTTATCTTGTTCATTATGATCCGCGCCTGCGTGCTAGTGCAGTCTGGGCATTGTCCTGTTATCTGGACGGGGGTGCGCTTGCCGCGCTTCATCCTGCAGACGAAAGGGATGCAGATGTACAAGCAGAATGGAAAATCGCTCTCAATCTGGCTGACTGAGAGCAATTAAGACCAGCAATAATGCAAGGCTGCAAATCCTTCAGCTTGAATGATATCCGCGCTCCCCATGTTGCGATAGATCAAGACCTTCCAGTTCTGCCTCATCATCTACGCGCAGGCCACCAACAACTGCGGCAATTTTTAGAATGGCGTAGCTAGCTACAGCCGTCCAGACGACGGTAATCATAATTGATTTGGCCTGAACGAACAGCTGGCTGCCAACGGTCATACCTTCTGCCAGTCCTATGCCAGAAAGGGCATCTGTGGCTAGAACCGCAACAAGCAAAGACCCTAAAACACCGCCCACACCATGAACAGCAAAGACATCCAGGCTGTCATCAATACCTAGTTTGCCACGGATTAAATCGACAGCCAGATAGCAGATATAACCGCCAGCTAGACCAAGAATAATTCCACCAGGCACTCCGATGAAGCCTGATGCTGGTGTTACAGTCGCCAAGCCGGCCACCATGCCTGTGGCAATACCAACAACAGAGGGACGGCCGAACCTACGCCATTCAATCACCATCCAGACCAGTGAGGCTACAGCTGCAGAAATATGTGTCACCAAAAGGGCCATTGCTGCATTTTGGCCAGCTGCCAAGGCAGAGCCGCCATTAAAGCCAAACCAGCCGACCCAAAGCATACAGGCACCGATCATTGTTAGAATAGGGCTGTGTGGTGGTTGTACAGAGGAAGGGAAGCTGCGCCGCTTGCCAATCACGATGGCAGCAACCAAAGCGGCCGTTCCCGCTGTGGCGTGAACCACAATGCCGCCTGCAAAATCCAAAACGCCCCAACTGCCCATGATGCCGCCGCCCCAGACCCAATGGGTTACGGGGGCATAAACTACAAGGAGCCAAAGACTGGAGAAAATCAGCACAGCTGAAAATTTAATCCGTTCAACATAGGCACCAATAATCAGCGCAGGTGTGATCACAGCAAAAGTCATCTGAAACGCTCCAAATAGGCTTTCTGGAATGGTTCCGGAAACGCTTTCAACTGTCACCGCACCCATAAACAGGTTGGAAAGATCGCCAAGCCATGCCTCATCCCCTGAAAAAGCGAGGGAATAGCCGGCAACAACCCATAAAACAGACATTAGACAGGCAACTGCAAAATGATGCATCAGCACAGAAACTACATTCTTTGATTGTACCAGCCCCGCATAAAATAAGGCCAGTCCGGGCAAGGTCATAAACAGCACCAGAGCGGTGGCAGTCAAAATCCAGGCCGTATCCCCGCTGTCAACCTCAGCGAATGCAGCAGTCGGCGCCAGAACAGCCAGTAAAATAGCTAGAAGCCTGTGAAAAAAACGTGGCATCGTGAAACCTCCCCTAAACACGATTAATATCAATCAATGCCGCGCAGAATAAACAGCAGAACCCTGTTTCTGGAACAAATTAAATCAACGAAAGGAGATTTATTTGAATATGATGAAAAAATAGTCAAAGTGACAACTTTTTGCACAAACTTAATGCGATATTTAGTATTTATGCCTGAAACTACCCTCCTATCATGATTTTTTGACTAAAAAAAATGCATTCAGAAAGGCATGTCCTCTCTTGTAGCTGTGTGGCAGATCTGCTGGCCTAGTGGGCCTGCTTCTGTCAGACTATAACAAAGCTCTGTAAGACATCCCGTCTGTCAATTCACTTGTGATGGTGGGAAAGATTTTAGGAAGGAAAAAGCCACTGTCTCCTCTTTTTGTCACAGATGACAGCGCGAGTCGGCATCAAACACCTCATGGCCATCCTGAACAGCCATTGCGGCACAGCGCGATCATGTCTATCTGTGCTGCCCATATTCAAGAGAAATGGATAAAACGGCAAGCTCCGGCAGCCAGCTACGAGCAGCTGTGTCTTATCCATAGCCCGGCCTACGTTGAAACGCTAATGCAAGAGCTGAAAACAAAAGCCGTTTCAACTGACCGGCTGTATCAGATAGATGGGGACACCTATGCTGGTCCGGACAGTCTGGACGCTGCCTTGCGCGGGGCAGGCGGTGCCTGTTTCCTTGTTGATCGGGTAATGCGCGATGGCGGTGTTGGTTTTACTGCGATGCGACCGCCTGGTCATCATGCTGAACCTGATCGGGCGATGGGTTTTTGTCTGTTTTCATCTGCTGCCATTGCCGCCCGTTATGCACAGACCGAATATGGTGCAGAGCGTGTTGCGGTGCTTGATTTTGATGTTCATCATGGCAATGGCACGCAAGCTGCGTTCTGGGATCAGCCGGATTTGCTATATGCCTCTAGCCATCAGATGCCGCTCTATCCGGGGACGGGCGCAGTTGAAGAGCGTGGCGTGCATGAGAATATTTTTAATCTGCCTTTTGCGGAGGGCACAGGCGGGAAAGAGATTATTGCTGGCTGGCGGGAACAGCTTCTGCCGGCTATTGCTGCCGGCCATCCGGACTTGATAATTATATCAGCAGGGTTTGATGCGCATGAGGATGACCCGCTTGGCGGCCTGAATATGACCACTGATGATTTTTATGCCCTGACCTGCGCGATTTCTGAGCTGGCAGAAAGTTGTTGCGGCGGGCGGATAGTTTCTGTTCTAGAAGGCGGGTACGACCTGAACGCGCTGGGTGCTTCTGTTTTGGCACATCTGCAGGTGCTGGCAGGACACTGAATTGACTGGCAGGAGCGCACAACGGCCCAAATATCTGCGGCTTTATGCTCGGAGCTGATTATAACTCGAATTTTGGAGCGGCTGACCAGGTTCGAACTGGCCCTAAGAGCTTGGAAGGCTCTTGTGCTACCACTACACCACAGCCGCTTATATATTGAGGGATAAAATTCTCGACCCCAATGCAAGGGTATAGCAGCTTTTTTCTTTAAATCAAGCAGACCGTTGCAGAATGGTAAAATGCGCCTTTGCTTTGACTATCGGTTGATTGCCCAGGGGGGCGGGGTTTTGGAAAGAAATGCATTGACCCCTTTGCGGGCCCCATCTGTATCCCAGATCGACGCAAGGGCGGCGACAGCTGTTTCATTCTGAGCATTGTGAACAGGGGATTGGCTGAAGGTGTTTATCAACGCTTTTGCCGCCGCCATAGCTTCTGGCCCGGCCTGCAAAGCAGTTTTTATTTCAGCTTCCACAGCTTCATCCAGCCTGTCTGCGCAAACCGCTTCTGCTACCAGACCGCAGCGCACCGCCTCATTAGCCTTAAAAAGTTTGGCAGTGATGATCAGCCGGCGAAGATTTGCTTCACCTAATTTGCGCCAAATAAACGGGCCGATGGTTGCCGGGATAAGGCCCAGTCGCGTCTCAGAAAAACAGAATTTTGCACTGTCTGCGCTCAGCGTGATATCGGCTGCACTTATCAGGCCCAGACCGCCACCAAAACTGTTCCCCTGCACACGTACAATCACAGGTTTCGGCAGGCTGTTTAGAGCGGTCAGCATATCAGACAGGGTTCTAGCTCCTACAATTCGGCCAGCCTTATCTTTTTGCTGTTGTTCCTGCATCCAGGTTAGATCCGCACCTGCACAGAATATTGGACCGTCTGAGCCTATGACTATGACACGCACTGTCTCATCCTTGCTCAGCGCAAGGGCTGCCTGATGAAGTTCATTGATCATCTGCGCATTCATGGCATGGTGCTTGTCTGGACGGTTTAGCCATAGCCGGGCTACGCCACGCCTATCTTTATCCAGTTGTAGCGTCTTATATCTCATGAGCTATCCTTTCTGTTCAGGCCCATGTCTTTAACAACCTGTTCTGCACCGATGAGCTTATCTCTGCTCAGGCCAGTATGCCAGCCAGACTGTTCCAATGCATCGTGAAGAGCCAGCGTGTTCACATTACCTTTTGCTCCCGGTGCATAAGGACAGCCGCCAAGCCCGGCAATTGCTGAGTCAAACCGCCTTAACCCATAACCCAGTGCATGTTTCACATTGGCGATCGCCTGATGGTTGGTATCATGAAAATGGCCGGCTAGCTTATCGCCTGGCAGATGCGCACAAAGCAGATCAAGTAAGGCGCAAATAGTGTCTTTTGTGCCCTGACCTGTCNTGTCTCCCAGCGATATTTCGTAACAGCCCATTGCCAGAAGATCCTCTGCCAGCGTCAGCACAGGATCAGGCTCAACTTTACCTTCATAAGGGCAATGCACAACAACCGAGATATAGCCGCGCACTCGAATGCCTGCAGCTAGAGCCTCTGCCACAACCGGCCGGAACCTGTCCAGACTTTCACGCACGTTGCAGTTGATATTATGCTGGCTGAACCCCTCCGTTGCTGCTCCAAATACAGCTACTTCATCCACTCCTGCCGCTAGCGCCTCTGCCAGCCCGCGCTGATTGGGAGTCAGCGCAATATAATCACTGTTGGGATGGCGGGTGATTCCGTTCATCACCTTTGCTGCATCCCCTAGTTGCGGCACCCATTTGTGCGAGACAAAGCTTGTGGCTTCTATTAGGCCGAACCCTGCTTCTGAAAGGCTGTCTATCAAGCGGATTTTTGCCTCTGTAGGAATCGGGCTTTTTTCGTTCTGTAGCCCGTCACGCGGGCCAACCTCAACTAGTTCAACAGCGTTCATGCCTCATCCTCATTCTGCTGCGACCATCTGCATAAAACCTGTCCTGCAGAGACTGACTCGCCCTCATTTACTGCAATTTCTTCCATCTGACCATCTGCTGGGGCAAGAATAGGCTGGACCATCTTCATCGCTTCCAGCGCCATCAGCTTCTCACCTGCAGTAAACTTGTCTCCAGCATNGGTAGTGATNTGGCTGACNGTCGCGCTCATCTGGGCGCGGATTATACCATCAGTTTGTTGTTTTGTGTCCTGTTTGGTGCTGTGGACCAGATGAAAGAGCCAGCTGATGGCCCCATCGCTGGCCCAGATTGTCTGTCCTTTTGTGACAGTATGAACGGTCGCCTGGCCATTTGGACCATCCAGCCGCCAGCTGGTCATTTTATAATCGGTAGAGCGCAGCACATCATAAGATACAGAACGCCCGTCAACTTTCAATGTGATGTCATCTGCACGATGTATTTGCAGTTCTAACCTGATTACCCCCGCGTTGGACCTTAGTAACACAGGCAGGTGGCCCGCCCCCCAGTGCCGCCATCCAGTCAAAGTTGTACCTGTTTGTATCTGGCTCATTCCAGCTGCGGCCAGAACAGCATCCGGCGGTGGGCTCTCGGTTATCAGGGGTTCCAGATNCTGACTCAGAAAGTTGGTTGTCATTTGCCCGTCTTTGAACTCCTTATGTTGGCATAAACGGCATAAAAATGACAGATTGCTAGTTAGACCGATAAGACAGGTCTGACCAAGGCCACGGGCAAGCTGCTTCAGGGCATCTTGTCTGTCTGTGCCAGTGGCGATAATTTTAGCGATCATCGGATCATAATGAATAGAGACCTCATCACCACTGTCCACACCTGTATCTGTTCTAAGCTCCTTACTTTTGGGAAATATCAATTGGTCAATTTGCCCTGGGCTGGGCTGGAAATCATTTGCAGGGTCTTCAGCGTAAATACGTGCCTCTATAGCATGTCCGTTCAGCTGGATATCTGACTGTTTTATTGGTAAAGGTTCGCCAGCGGCAACGCGAAGCTGCAACGCGACTAGATCGTGTCCAGTGACCTGCTCTGTTACAGCATGTTCAACCTGTAACCGGGTATTCATTTCCATGAACCAGAACCCCTCTGGGTTAAGAGCGCCGCTGCCATCAGCGATAAATTCAACTGTGCCTGCCCCTTCATAGCCGATCGCTTTTGCTGCAGTGACAGCAGCACGGGTCATTGCGGTGCGCACCTCATCTGGCATTTGCGGGGCAGGTGCTTCTTCAATCACCTTCTGATGTCTCCGTTGCACAGAACAATCTCGTTCAAACAAATGCAGATGTGTGCCGTGACAGTCGGATAACAGCTGCACCTCAATATGACGGGGGGCATTTACATATTTTTCAATAATGACATGGCCGTCCCCAAAGGTGGAGACAGCCTCCCTAACTGCACTGTCCAGTTGGGCAGCAAACGCATCCGGGCAGTCAACTTTTCGCATGCCCTTACCGCCGCCACCCGCCCGGGCTTTTATCAGGACAGGATAGCCTATGTCTTTTGCGTGTTCAGCTAGAATATTCGGGTCTTGGTCTGCCCCGTCATAGCCCGGCACAACAGGCACCCCTGCGTCCGCCATCAGACGCTTGGCTTCATCTTTCAGTCCCATTACCCGGATTGCCTGTGCGGGTGGCCCGATAAAGATAAATCCTGCCTTGCGCACCGCATCAGCAAAATTCGGATTTTCTGATAAAAATCCATAGCCCGGATGCAAAACATCTGCCTTGCTGTCCCTCATAGCCTGAAGAAGGGCATCTTGGTTGAGATAAGAAGAGCTAGCATCTGCTGCGCCAATGAAGACAGCTTCATCTGCTAGCCGGACATGCCGGGCCAGGCGGTCGGCTTCGGAATAAACAGCAATGGTGTGCATGCCTAATTTCTTTGCGGTATCGATGATACGGCAGGCAATTTCTCCACGGTTAGCGATCAGCAAGCGCCTGAAATTCAGGTTTTTTTTCATTTTATTTCCCTCTTTTGCCATCTGTTCTGCTTTAGAAGCGGAAAACAGGGAATTGTGTTTGCTCTTTTGGGCCTTGCGCGGCTGCCTTCAGTGACAGGGTGAGCACGGCTCGTGTCTTGCGCGGATCGATAATGCCATCATCCCACAACCGGGCAGAGGCATAAAAGGGATCAGATTGCTGGGCAAACTGCTCCAGAATAGGCGTAGAAATCGCTGCAGCTTCCCTATTTGATAGGTTTTTCCCTTTTTTGGCCAGTGCATCGCGCCGCAACCGGACTAGAACGCCGGCTGCCTGCTCACCGCCCATCACTGCAATTTTCGCATTCGGCCACATCCAGACAAAATGAGGACTGTAGGCCCGCCCGCACATGCCGTAATTGCCGGCCCCATAAGAACCTCCAATAATCACTGTAATTTTTGTTACAGCAGCTGTAGATACAGCTGCCACCAGCTTAGCCCCATCCTTAGCAATGCCCCCTGCCTCATAGACCGAACCCACCATGAAACCTGTAATATTCTGTAGAAAAATAAGTGGTATTTTTCGTTGACAGCATAGTTCGATAAAATGCGCACCTTTCTGAGAACTGTCTGAAAACAAGACGCCATTGTTACCTAAGATACCCACTTGCCGTCCGTCTAAGCGAGCGAAGCCACAGACAAGGGTAGTGCCGTATCGAGCCTTGAATTCTTCAAATTCTGAGCCATCCACCACACGGGCGATAACTTCTCGCACATCATAGGGTTGTTTGGGGTCAGCAGGGATCAAGGATAATAATTCGTCTGGATTATAGATGGGTAGGGCGGGGGAGGAAGTCGACTGAGTCTCAGTTCCTGGTTCTAAATTTTGAACAATCTGTCTTGCCAGCGTAAGCGCATGATCATCATCCCTAGCCAGATAGTCTGCTACTCCAGAAAGCCTTGTATGGGTATCGCCACCGCCAAGAGTTTCTGCATCAACATCCTCTCCTGTTGCTTCCTTTACAAGAGGAGGGCCAGCAAGAAAAATAGTACCCTGCTGTTCAACAATAATAGTTTGATCAGACATTGCCGGAACATACGCCCCGCCTGCGGTGCATGATCCCATCACTACCGCGATTTGGGCAATGCCTTTGGCGCTCATGCGGGCCTGATTGTAAAAAATTCGGCCAAAATGATCCCGGTCCGGAAACACCTCATCCTGATTAGGCAGATTGGCTCCACCACTATCGACAAGATACAAGCAGGGCAGATGATTCTGTTCGGCTATTTCTTGCGCTCGCAGATGTTTTTTGACAGACAGCGCAAAATAAGTCCCGCCCTTTACCGTCGCATCATTACAGATGATCATACATAACCGGCCTGACACCTGTCCGATACCGGCAATCAGCCCAGCAGACGGAACAGCATCCTCATACAGGCCGTAAGCGGCAAACAGCCCGACCTCCAGAAACGGCGTGCCAGGGTCAATAAGCCTATCAATGCGGGTGCGGGGCAACAATTTGCCTCTGGCCTGATGGCGATCACGTGCAGATGCGCTGCCGCCCTGCATCAGTTGGCAGGCAATGGTCTCAGCTTTGTCCACAAGTGCCTGCATCGCCGCCCGGTTAGCTTTAGCATCATCAGAAGACACAGACAGGGAGGAGGTCAGGATAAAAGGTGATAGGGGGGTCTGCATGCTCAACCGGTTTCCTTTCAGGATCTTTGCAGGGCAGAGGGGTTACGTGGTTTCGGCGAACAGCTCACGCCCAATTAGCATGCGCCTGATCTCAGATGTGCCTGCACCAATCTCATACAGTTTGGCATCGCGCAGCAGCCGGCCCGTGGGATAATCATTGATATAACCATTTCCCCCTAGGCACTGGATTGCTTCAAGTGCAATTTTAGTAGCTTTTTCAGCAGCATATAAAATACACCCTGCTGAATCTTTCCGTGTAGTCTCGCCGCGGTCGCATGCAGAAGCGACAGCATAGACATACGCCCGGCAAGCATTCATTTCTGTATACATATCTGCCAGCTTGCCCTGCATCAGTTGGAAGCTTCCGATTGGTTGGCCAAACTGTGCACGTTCATGCACATAAGGCACCACCACATCCATTGCTGCGGCCATAATGCCTAATGGTCCGGCTGCAAGTACAACTCGTTCATAATCAAGGCCAGACATCAGCACATTCACGCCTTTGCCTTCCTCACCCAGCACATTTTCAAACGGCACTTCACACTCATCAAAAATCAGCTCAGCTGTGTTTGACCCGCGCATGCCTAGCTTATCCAACTTTTTACCGACACTGAAGCCCACCATATCCTTTTCAATCAGAAAGGCAGTTATCCCTTTTGGTCCAGCCTCCATGTCTGTCTTGGCATAGACTACCAGAATGGACGCATCAGGTGAATTCGTGATCCACATTTTGCCGCCATTAAGCACGTAACGGTCATTGCGTTTTTCAGCAGCCAGCTTCATTGACACTACATCTGAACCTGAGCCATGTTCGCTCATCGCCAGCGATCCAACATGTTCCCCTGAAATCAGTTTTGGCAAATAGGCCTTTTTCTGCTCCTCTGAGCCCCATCTGGCGATCTGATTTACACAGAGATTTGAATGAGCACCATAAGATAGGCCAACAGACGCAGAGGCGCGGCTGATCTCCTCAATCGCAACACTATGTGCCAGATAGCCCATAGCAGCCCCGCCATCAGCCAAATCCACAGTGATGCCGTGCAGCCCCAGTGCTCCCATCTTTTTCCATAAATCAGAGGGAAACTGGTTGCTGGAATCAATCTCTGCGGCACGCGGCGCGATTTCATCAGCAGCAAATCGGCGGACTGATTCACGCAATGAGTCAATTTCTTCGCCAAGACCAAAATTCATAACCGCATCAAACATTATAGGTTCGCCCCCGTATTCAGAAAAAGGGAAACTGTTTTGCACATAGTCTAACCAGATAAAGACCCTGCCGCCAATAGCGCAAATTCCCTTTCTGCATATGTATATGACCGCACCTACGACAATGTGAGCTGCGCCGATTAAAGGTTCCCAGACGGGAAGAAATTTCAGTGCAAATCTGAGGCTCTCTTAACTTTGGCGAAAATCCTAGCCAGTTTTACTTAACCCAACCCGCCAGATTATCCTCTGCAAGTTTGCGGATAACGGCCATGCCCGGAGCAGAGGCATTCAGACAAGGCACATAGTCAAAGCTGCCGCCGCCATGTTCTTCAAAGCTCTCGCGACCTTCCATCGCCAGCTCTTCAAGCGTCTCAAGGCAATCTGCTGAAAATCCGGGCGCCATAATCGCCAGTGACTTAACACCTTTTGCGCCCAGCTTTTCCAGGGTTTTATCCGTATAGGGCTGCAACCATGGTTCTGACCCAAACCTGGACTGAAAGGTAACATGGAATTTGTCTTCCGCCCAGCCCAACCCTTCTTTAACCAGACGGGCTGTTTTCATACAATGACAATGATAGGGGTCACCTTGCACAAAATAGCGTTGCGGGATCCCATGAAAGGACAGCATCAGATGTTCAGGCATTTTCCGGCCCTTGAAATGGATCCTTAATGATTTGATTAGCGCCTTTATATATAAAGGATGATCATGCCAGGGCGGGACTGTGCGGATCGCTGGCTGCCAACGCAACTTCAATGCCCATTTGAACACCTCATCATTTACTGTCGCTGTGGTTGAAGCGGCATATTGCGGATATAAAGGCACAATCACAAAGCGGTTGCAACCTGCTTTGTGCAGTGCCTCAAGTCTGTCCGGAATAGAAGGCTGACCATACCGCATGGCCCAGTCCACCATCAGGTCTTCACGCTCGCCATACTCAGACTTTAGCATCTCTGCCTGTAGACGAGTATATTTGCGCAATGGGCTGCCATCTGGGTCATTTTTAAGCCAAATTTTATCATAGGCCGCGCCTGATTTTTTTGGCCGCACATTCAGAATAATCAGGTTCAGGATAAGCCACCATAGAAGGCGTGGAACTTCAATCACCCGGGCATCAGATAAAAACTGTTTAAGATACCGGCGCATAGAGGTTTTGTCTGTTGCATCTGGCGTGCCAAGGTTAACCAGGAGTAGGCCGGTTTTGGCATGGCGGGGCCAGGTGGGGTGATCATTAGGTAAGGGTTTAACGCTCATCGCAATCTCTCGAAAAAGCCAGGCAGATTTCAGTCAGTCAAAGCTGCAAAGCTGCCAGAAACAGCCTCTTGTTAATTGGATATAGATCAAGGGATGCGGCCGACTAGCCTGCCAGTGAATTTGGCTTGTCATTTCCTGCCACGTAAGCTGGCGGCTGAACCATATCAAATACACGCGCCAGGCTGTCCACCAGCTGATCCGCCATCTCTGCACTGTGTAACGGGCCGGGGGTGATCCTCAGCCGTTCGGTTCCGCGGGGTACTGTCGGATAGTTGATGGGTTGAATATATAACCCATGATCGGCCAATAACGTCCAGCTGATCTCAGAGCATTTTGTTGCATCGCCAACCATTACAGGCACAATATGTGTTGTGCTAGGCAGGGCAGGGAGACAACGATCATCCAGCTTTTCTTTTAGATATTGCGCCATATCCTGCTGTTTTGTTCGCTCCTCGGTAGAGCAACGCAAGTAGCGGATAGATGCAAGTGCACCTTCGGCCAACGCGGGTGGCATTGCGGTTGTGAAAATAAAGCCAGAACCATAGCCGCGTATCGCATCACACAGCGCATCACTTCCAGCAATATAACCGCCCATCGCGCCGTAAGCTTTTCCAAGTGTGCCTTGTATAATGTCAATCTCATCCGCGACCCCGTCACGCTGCGCTATGCCGCCACCTTCGGGGCCGTACATACCCACAGCGTGCACTTCATCCAAATAGGTCATCGCGTTAAATTGACGTGCCAGAGCGGCAATTTCAGCAATGGGGGAGGTGTCTCCATCCATGGAGTAAACAGATTCAAAGACGATGATCTTATGCCGGGATTTCGGAATGCTTTTTAACAGCTCTTCCAAGTGATTGAGATCATTATGTCTAAAGATAGCCTTTTCAGCACGGCCATAACGAATACCGGATATAATAGACGCATGATTCATCGAATCCGAGAGAATAACCGGGTTGTCCAACAACGCTATCAACGCAGATAAAGACGCTTCATTTGCCACGTAGCCTGAGGTGAAGACCAACGCACGCTCCTTCCCATGCAGGCTGGCCAGCTCTTCCTCCAGGGCAACTATAGAGGATGACGTCCCGGAAATGTTGCGCGTTCCGCCTGCACCTGTTCCGTGAGCTTTCACCGCCGCTGACATTGCTTCAATGGCATGAGCGGACTGACCCATTCCTAAATAATCATTTGAACACCAGATGATAACTTCTCGTGGACCTTTAGCGGTGTGCCACAGCGCATGCGGATGCTGACCGGTCAGCCGTTCCAGTTCAATAAAATGGCGATAGCGATTTTCCAGCCGTAACTGGTCAACCTTATTCTGCAACAGACACTGGTAATTCAACAGACCCCCCGATCTTCTTCAACGTCGCTGGTATCAATCAGTTATTAGATGCGCCCAATCTCTGCTGAAGATAGGGCTTTTGCCTTGCATAAACAACAGTAAAACAGTTGGTGCGACAATAGGGCAACACACTGGTCATGCTAGAAGTTAATCAGCCGCGGATAATCGGGCTGCTGCAAATTTTAGCTCAGGTATTTTGCCAAACGGATCAAGAGCTGGATTGGTAAGTTGATTTGCAGGAGCCTCTGTAAAACAGAAAGGCACAAAAATCATCCCCTTGGGCAGTTTTGGGTCAATACGGGCAGCCAACTCGATCTCGCCACGTCTTGTTTCAATCTTTACCATCTGACCAGGTATGATTTGTAGTTCTTTCAGGTCATAGGGGCTGATATGCACCTCGGCTACTGGTTCCAGTGCATCTAGAATAGATGCTCGCCTTGTCATTGACCCGGTATGCCAATGCTCAAGGAGACGCCCTGTTGACATAACAAGCGGATAACGAGAATCAGGGAGCTCATCAGGTGGCAGCACCTCTGCCGGTGTCATGCGCCCCCTCCCAGATTCCGTGGGAAAACTGTCTGAAAAGATAATATCCTGACCTGAGCTGGTTTCATCAGCACAAGGGTAGGTGACCGCATCTTCTGATTCCAGCCTGTCCCAGGTTATTCCTGTTAAAGATGGCATCACCAGCCGCATTTCAGCAAATACGTCACGCGGGTGTTTATAAGTCCAGTCTTGTCCCATCCGGCGGGCCAGTTCAGTGATTATCCACCAGTCCTGACGCGCCTGCCCTGGCATGGGTACAGCAATCCGGCCCATCTGCACTCGTCTGTCTGTATTTGTTACCGTGCCGGTTTTTTCCGGAAAGGCAGAGGCAGGCAGAATTACATCTGCGTAGGCAGCTGTTTCAGTCATGAAAATATCCTGTACAACCAGATGATCCAGTTTCGCAAATGCAGCTCTGGCATGAGTCTGATCTGGGTCGGACATCACTGGGTTTTCCCCCATCACATAAATGCCCTTAATGGTTTGCTCGTAAGCAGCATTAGCAATCTCAACAACTGTTAAGCCCCTCTGCGCATCTAGCTGGACATTCCAGACCGCTTCATATTGAGTGCGGACAGCTTCATCTGTGACAGGCCTGTAATCTGGATAGAACATTGGTATTAAGCCGGCATCAGATGCTCCTTGCACATTGTTTTGTCCGCGCAAGGGGTGTAGGCCGGCCCCTTGTCGGCCAACATGGCCACAGAGGAGAGCTAGAGAGATCAGGCAACGCGCATTGTCTGTGCCATGTGTATGCTGTGATACTCCCATCCCCCAGAAAATCATGCCAGCCCTAGCAATCACAAACCGTCTAGCCACATCGCGGATGATTTCAGGTTCGATGCCGCAGACGGGGGCCATTGCCTCTGCTGTCATGGCTTTGGTCTGTTCAGCCAGATGAGAAAATCCTTCAGTTTGGCTTTCAACATAAGCCCCATCATACAGTTGCTCTGTAATGATGGTGTTGATCATTGCGTTCAGCAGAGCCACATCACTACCTGGTTTGAAGCGCAGACTGGCTGTTGCATAGCGGTCAAGGGCCTGTCCTCGTGGGTCGAGAATAAACAGCTCTGCGCCTCGCTGTGCTGCATTTTTGATGAAGGTTGCAGCAACTGGATGGTTTACCGTTGGGTTCGCGCCGATCACAATGATGGCATCTGAATATTGACATTGGGAAAAAGATGCAGTCACAGCTCCTGACCCAATATTTTCCAATAAGGCCGCCACTGATGAGGCATGGCACAGTCTTGTGCAGTGATCAACATTATTTGTTTGAAAACAGCTACGCACAAATTTCTGAACTAAATAGGCTTCTTCATTTGTACCCTTGGCGGACCCGAAGCCGGCAAGGGCAGATGGCCCTTCCGCAGACTTTATTGCTGCAAAGCCAACTGCGGCAGCATCCAGCGCTTCTTCCCAGCTGGCCTCACGGAAATGGGTAAATGGGGTTGCGGGATCAAAGGTGTCTCCGGCTGATTTAGTAACATCTTTTCGTCTTATCAGCGGCACCTGCAACCGTTCAGAATTATGAATATAATCAAATCCATAGCGACCCTTCACACAAAGTCTGCTCCGGTTTGCCGGTCCATCCCGTCCGGATACGGAGACAATTTTTTCATCTTTGACATGGAAGGTAAGTTGACAGCCCACACCGCAATACGGGCAAACAGATTCAATTTGACGGTCTGGTGTAATTGCCAGTTTCTGAGCCTTATCCAATACGGCCTTTGGCATGAGCGCGCCTGTTGGACAGGCTTGAACGCATTCGCCGCAACCTACGCAGGTTGATGCGCCCATTTCATCATTAAAATCAAAAATGATGTGAGCATTTGCTCCGCGTCCAGCTAGCCCAATAACATCGTTCACCTGAACCTCACGGCAAGCCCGTACACAAAGATTGCACTGGATACAGGCTTCCATATTTACAGCTATAGCTGGGTGGCTGCGATCCGGATGTGGTGTGGCTGTTGTGCGCGCAAAACGGCTGTCTGTTGCATTCTGTTTCTCAGCATAGGCCCAAAGCTGAGATTGTGGGTCAGGGGATGCTGTTCGTGTCGGTTGATCAGCGACCAGCAGTTCCATCACCATTTTTCGGGCAGTTTGTGCCCGCTTTGACGATGTGGAAACCACCATGCCCTCGCTAACTTTTCGCTGGCATGAAGCGGCCAGCACTCGCTCACCATCAATTTCTACCATACAGGCTCGACAATTACCGTCTGGCCGGTAGCCGCTGCCGTCCTTGTAACAGAGATGTGGAATATCAGTTCCAATTTCGGCGGCAGCCTGCCAGATGGTGTGGCCAGCTTTTGTCTTGACCTGTTTATCATCTAAAGTGAAGGTCACTTTCTTTGATTTAGTTATCAAGTCATCCATTGCCTAAGCCTTTTTGACGTGCGGTTTTGCCTTTGCCGCTAAGCTTTCATTTTGTCCAATATCCCTTTGCATGATATCCTCGGGGAAATGTTTTATCGCGCTAAGTAGCGGGTTCGGAGCAGCCTGACCCAACCCACAGATACTGGCATCAGCCATAGTAGCTGCTAATTCACCTAGCAAATTTGTATCTGGGCAGGAGGCGGCCATCAATTCAGCTGCCTTATCTGTTCCTGACCGGCAGGGGGTACATTGGCCACAGCTTTCATGGGCAAAGAACTGCATGAGATTTTGTGCTGCCTTCCAGATATTATCCTGATCAGAGAGAATTACCACAGCATGTGAACCGACAAAACAGCCTTCTTCAGCCAGGCTGCCGCCAAAATCAAGTGGAATGTCTGCCTTGCTGGCAGGCAGAATACCGCCTGATGCCCCGCCGGGAAGATAGGCTTTAAAATGATGGCCATCAGCCATACCTCCACAGGCGGCAATCAGCTCATCAGCTGTGCTGCCGGCGGCAGCGGTGACCAACCCAGGTTCTTTTACTCGTCCAGAAACAGAATAAGTGCGAAAGCCGGGGTGCCCCTCCTTACCTTGCTGATTGAACCATTCTGCACCATGTTCAAGTATGTCACGCACCCAGAAAAGCGTTTCAATATTATTGACTAGTGTTGGCTGGCCAAATAAGCCTGTCTCAGCCACGTAAGGCGGACGGTGGCGCGGCAGGCCGCGCTTTCCTTCTATGCTTTCGATCATGGCTGATTCCTCACCACAGATATAGGCGCCGGCTCCGCGTCTCAGCTCAATATCAACATGCGCATCAAAGCCAGCCTTTGTCACTTTTGCCAGCTCAGTGTGTAACATTTCGATTATTTCTGGATATTCATCCCGCATATAAATATAAGCTTTTTCAATTCCCACGATATGTGCGGCGATCAAAACACCCTCGATCATTCTGTGTGGGTCGGTGGACAAATAATACCTGTCTTTAAATGTACCTGGCTCTCCCTCATCACCATTTACTGCAACATACTTTTTTCCATTATAGCCTGAAACAATTTCCCATTTTTTTCCAGTAGGAAAACCTGCTCCCCCTTTCCCTTTCAAACCACTTTCATTAAGCGAGTTTAGTATTTGTTTTTTTGAAATTTTACCTTGTATAATTTTTTTCGCAATTTCATATCCACCCTGTTTCTTATATTCTTGTAAATTAATATAATTGGGAATTATTGGATCAAATTTATTATCTTCTATTGTTTTTTTTACTTCTGCTAAATTTGCTTTATCAACATAATTTTTACCAACACATACAGTGGGAGCAACTTGACATCTTCCCATACAAGGGCCTGGTACAACTTTAATATTATGATCTTGAAGACTTTCTAGATCTTTAAGTAACTTATGTGCACCAAAAAGTTCACACGTTAAACTTTCACAAACTCTCACAACTTTGATTGGAATATAGTTTGCACTATTTTTTACTATATTAAAATGTGCATAAAATGTTGCTACTTCATAGATTTCGGTTAGGGGTAAATTGGTTAATGTAGAAAGAGCTACAAGATGTTTATCATACAATACTCCAAAATTATCTTGCAAAATATGTAAATATTCAATCAACTCATCTCGTCGAAATTGAGTTCCAATGAATAAGTTAGAGACCTCATTTAAATAATTATCTTCGACTTGCCTTCCTTTAGGCAACCATCTACGCTTCTTTTTTTTTAAAGAAGTTTCTGTTTGAGAAACAAATTTATCCATTCTACCGTTCCAATTATCATAATATATATTAAGTAATAAAATGTCATGAAAGATTTGTTTGAAAATGGTGAAATTGTGCTTGATACCAGTGGTACAGAATGTCCTATACCTGTATTAAAGGCAAGAAGACTAGCATCAGAATTAACAAAAGATGTTATTGTTAAAGTCATAGCAACAGATCCTTTAGCAGAAGCAGACTTTGAGCATTACTGTGAACAATCAAAATTTGAGTATTTAAATTGCACCAAAGTTAATGCTAAATTCATAATTCGATATAAATTTAAAAAACAGACTTAAAAAAGAGTCTCAAAATCAAAGTAATTAAATATATCACCCTTTTTAATCTCAGATACATCCTCATTGATTTCTATAATGCCATCTGAATATGAAACTGAACTAATCATACCTGATCCTTGTTTAGGATATTTTAGAGCAATATCTTGATTGTTTATTCTCTTTTTAATAATTCTCAGCCATTCCATTCTTTGTGTTTTTTTCTTCATACTAAAATTAGCAACAATTTTATTTGAGTTTGGCAATTTGAAGCTTCCTCCTGATAATTTTTCTACTAATGGATTGATTAACATGGCATATAGTAATTGTACAGAAACAGGATTTCCTGGTAGACAAATTACATAACAATTATTTATTTTTCCAACAGCAATAGGCCTACCCGGTTTTATTGCAGCTCTCCAAAAAAATATATTACCTAAGCTTGATAATGCATTAATTAAATGATCCTCATCACCTACTGATGCACCTCCAGCAGTAATAATAATATTATTATTTTTTGCAGCTCGTAAAAGATTATTTTTAACAAATTTTAAATTATCCCTAAGATTTCCATAATATTTTTTTGAAATAAATTTTTTATCTAGCAAGGAATTAAGAGCAAAAAAGTTTGAATTATTTATTTCTGAATTTTTTAGATTATTAGTTGGTTTTCGCAATTCGTTACCACTGGTAAAAAAACCAATTTTAATTTTTTTAAAGACTTTGACTTTTCTAATTCCAGATGCGGCAATTAAATTAATGTTTTGTTGGTTTATTTTTGATCCTTTAGATAAAATTTTTTGGTTTTTTTTAATATCTTCACCCTTAAGTCTATAA
>PBLM01000004.1 GCA_002721775.1 Rhodospirillaceae bacterium
CCCATGGTAGTGTCCTCACATCTATGCCCACAATCCATACTTGTGTGGCGGGACGGGGTTGAGCGTGCCACCAACTAATAATGAAGATGTATTTTAACGACCCAAACGATCCATTGCATCAAGCACAGCTTTGGTCATACCTTCGGTTCCCGTTTGCTCGTAACCCGGTGCCATAATATCGCCTGTCCGCTTGCTTTCAAGAGCTATATTCACAGCCTTCTCTAACAAATCAGCCTCATCTCCTTGTTCAAAACTGTAGCGTAACATCATAGCAAAGCTCAAAAACTGTGCTAAAGGGTTGGCAAGGTCTTGTCCTGCAATATCTGGCGCTGACCCATGAACCGGCTCATACATTGCCTTAGGTAAGCCAGTTTCAGGGTCTTGCTGGCCAAGCGATGCAGATGGTAGCATGCCAAGCGATCCGGTAAGCATGGCCGCACAATCCGATAAAAGGTCACCAAACAGATTGTCGGTGACAATGACATCAAACTGCTTTGGATTACGGACCAACTGCATGGCGCAGTTATCAGCATACATGTGACTAAGCTTCACGCCGTCACCCTCAGCTTTATGAAGCGCTGTAATAACCTGCCGCCACAAAACACCCGAGTGCATCACATTAGCCTTTTCAACTGATGTCAAACCACCATCACGTTTGCGCGCCAACTCCATCCCAACACGGCCAATTCGTTCAATTTCAGGGGTTGTGTAAGCATTTGTATCATAGCCCTTTTTGATGCCGCCACCCATATCATCAATACCCCGCGGTTCAGCAAAATAAGACCCACCGCATAATTCACGTAAGATCATGATGTTCAGACCAGAAACCACATCAGGTTTCAAGGTTGAAGCGTTAACAAGTGCATCAAACACGATCGCTGGGCGCAGATTTGCAAATAAATCCATTTCCTTTCGCAGAGCCAAAAGCCCCCGTTCTGGCTTAAGCTCGAACGCCAATTCATCATATTGCGGGCCGCCAACTGCGCCAAACAAAACTGCATCACTTGCCATGGCATCAGCTAGTGTTTCATCTCGCAACGGTGTGCCGTAAGAGTCATAAGCTGCGCCACCCACCTGGTCTTCCGAAATATCGAATGCCAGTGATTTATGTTTAGCCAGCCAGTCAACCAGCTGCAGATTTGCGGCCATTACCTCAACACCAATGCCATCGCCTGGCAGGACCATCACTTTTCTGTTAGAGGCCATTAGCGCTCTCCTCTAAGACTGAAGTCTTGTTGAATGATTTATGTGCCGCAGGTCCTAAAGCCAGGGCATATCTGTCTTACGGCCGGCTTCAAACTGGCTGATCGAAGTCTCCTTTTCCATCGTCAACCCAATATCATCTAGCCCGTCGAGCAGGCACTGCTTGCGGAATGGATCAATCTCAAATGAAATCTCAACACCATTGGGACGCGAAATGGTCTGGCTGACCAAATCTATGGACAGTTCAGGATTTTCAGTGTCTGCAGCATCTGCCAGCAAGGCATCACGTTCGTCTGCGCTGACTCTGATCGGCAAAATGCCGTTCTTAAAGCAGTTATTGTAAAAAATATCAGCAAAACTGGTTGAGATCACGCATCGGATCCCAAAATCAAGTAAGGCCCATGGCGCGTGCTCACGGCTTGACCCACACCCAAAATTATCGCCAGCAACTAAAATTTCAGCAGAACGGTATGCAGGTTTATTCAACACAAAATCGTTATTTTCTCGACCGTCATCTGTATAGCGCATTTCACTAAACAGATTCACGCCGAGGCCTGACCGCTTTATGGTTTTCAGAAACTGCTTAGGAATAATCATATCCGTATCGATATTCAGAATATTCAAGGGCGCAGCAACAGCGGTCAATTTATCGAATTTTTGCATCAGCTCATACTCTTCACCCTAAAGTTCTCGCACATCACAAAGATGCCCGCTTACAGCCGCTGCAACAGCCATTTCCGGACTTACCAGGTGTGTGCGCCCGCCGCGACCTTGTCGCCCCTCAAAATTCCGGTTTGAAGTTGATGCACAACGCTCACCCGCATCTAGTTTGTCTTCATTCATAGCCAGACACATCGAGCAGCCTGGTTCACGCCATTCAAAACCAGAGGCGATAAAGACTTTATCTAGACCTTCCTCTTCTGCCTGTTGTTTAATAAGTCCTGAACCGGGAACAATCATCGCCCTGATACCATCTTTAACTGTGCGCCCATCAGCAACTGCTGCCGCAGCCCGCAAATCTTCTATTCGGCTGTTGGTGCATGAGCCGATAAAAACAGCATCGATTTTGATGTCTGTCAGCTTCATGCCTGCACTTAGTCCCATATACTCAAGCGCCCGTTCCACTTTTGCTTGCCGCACTAAATCAGTGATTTTCTTGGGATCAGGCACATGCCCTGTAATCGGCAAGGCATCTTCAGGGCTTGTTCCCCAAGTGACCGTTGGCACGATATCTTCTGCTTGGACAACAACTTCAGTGTCATATTTTGCGCCTACATCAGAAGGCAGGCTTTTCCACCATGCTAAAGCCTTGTCCCAGGCTGGCCCTGTTGGAGCCATCGGCCTATCTTTAATATAAGTAAAAGTCTTTTCATCAGGGGCAATCATACCAGCTCTGGCGCCAGCCTCAATCGCCATGTTACACACGGTCATGCGTCCTTCCATAGACAGCGCCTGGATGGCATCACCTGAAAATTCGATAACATGGCCTGTGCCGCCGGCTGTACCAATTTTACCGATAATTGCCAAAATTATGTCTTTGGCTGTAACTGCGTTATCCAGTTGGCCCGATACAGTGATTCTCATATTCTTAGCGGGTTTTTGAATCAATGTCTGAGTTGCCAGTACATGTTCAACTTCTGATGTGCCAATACCAAAAGCTAATGCCCCAAACGCACCATGTGTAGCGGTATGAGAATCACCGCAAACGATAGTCATACCAGGCTGCGTAAAACCTTGCTCAGGGCCAATCACATGCACAATGCCTTGACGCACATCAGTCATATTAAAATAAGGAACACCAAATTCAGCCGCATTCCTGTCTAACTCTTCGACCTGAAGCCGGCTTTCCTCATCTTCAATTCCTGCTGTCCTGTCTGTGGTTGGCACATTATGGTCTGCCACTGCTAATGTCCGTTCTGGGCTTCTAACCTTCCTGCCAGCATTCCTAAGACCTTCAAAAGCTTGAGGGCTCGTTACCTCGTGAACGAGATGCCTATCAATGTAAATCAGGCAAGCACCGTCGTTGTCGGTATGAACGAGATGTGCATTCCATATTTTATCAAATAGTGTCTTTGGTGTTGGCATATTTGCCATCCCACTGTGCAATGGTGATAACTATAAAAAATATACAAGAAACTTCAAGGAAAGCAAAATTGAAGTTTATTTTGCTATGAAGAAGACCGCGCTGAAACTCTAACTGTCTTTTCGGCAATGCGGGCGGCTTTTCCAGTGCGTCCACGCAAATAATAAAGCTTGGCGCGGCGAACATCACCCCGGCGGATTACCTCAATTGCTTGGATTTTTGGTGAATAAAGCGGGAAGATACGCTCTACGCCCTCACCATAGGATATCTTTCGTACAGTAAAAGATGAATTGATGCCGCGGTTAGACCGGCCAATACAAACGCCTTCAAACGCCTGAACACGCTCGCGGGAACCTTCAACGACTTTCACGTTGATTTTTAGCGTATCACCAGGGCCAAATTCTGGAATTACACGCTGTGCGGTTACAGCATCGATTTGTGCCTGTCCAATTTTGTCCAGAATGTTCATTTTAGATCTCCACAAAGCTGTCCGACACTAAAACAGTATTTCTGAGAAAAAGTCAATTATTATCTCTTGCTTTATCACTGCTTTTTGAGTGTTTTTTTACTGCATTCTTGTCAGCATTCTTTTTAATGTAATCATCCCAAAGGTCAGGTCGCCTCTGCTTGGTTATCATCTCGGCATTCTGTCGGCGCCAGGCTTCAATCTGCTGATGATGACCAGAGTATAATACCTCGGGCACATCCATATCTTGCCAATGACGAGGCTGAGTAAAATGGTCATGTTCCAGCAGGCTCATTTCAAAACTTTCCTGCTGATTACCAATTTTTTTGCCCATCACTCCGGGAAGCAACCTAACAACACAGTCAAGAATAACCATAGCTGCCTGTTCGCCTCCAGACAGAATATAATCACCTATACTCACCTCTGTTAGCTGGTAATGCTCAATAACCCGCTGATCAAGCCCCTCATAACGACCACATAAGATCACCACGCCTGACTCCTGACTAAGTTCCCTGACATAAGCCTGGTCAAGCGACCGGCCACGTGGTGAGGGATAGATTAACGGCGGCCTGTCTGCCTGTTTACAGCCAGACAGAACATGTTCTAGGGCTGCGGCTGTAATATCAGGGCGCATGACCATGCCATGGCCGCCCCCAAGTGGCGGATTATCAACAGTCTTGTGTTTATCTCTAGCAAAGTCACGAATATTATGAATATTCAATGCCCATAACCCATCCTTCAGGGCCCGGCCCGCAAGCGAGTGACCCGTTGTCCCCGGGAACATTTCCGGAAATAATGTCAGAATGTCAGCTGTCCATGGTTCAGCAGATAATGGATCAGTCATCGCCATCCACCCTATTGTCTGGCCCCTTATCATCCGATGCGGGCTGCTCGGCCAGCACAATTTTTCCTTCCAGTATATTCAGATCTACTAAAAAGGGTGGATAAAACGGATAAAGTTCTGTTTTGTTGCTGCCAGCCAAAGAAATCTCGACAATCTCACCCGCGCCAAACTCGTAAAGGCCAACGACAATCCCAAGCTGCTGACCCGCTGTATCCTGCACACCAAGACCAATCAAGTCAGCATGATAGGTGTGTGTTTCGTCAAGATCTGGTAGGGCCGCTCTGTCCACAGACAAGGTCTGCCCCCGCAAACTCTCAGCCATTCCCCTATCTGTGATGCCATTTGCTTCACAAATCACCAAGTTTTTGACAACCGATTTCACGGTCAGCTGCAAAACCCGACCATCTTCGAGGCGAACCGGCCCATAGGCAGCGACATCAGAAGGTACAACGGTAAACGGTTTCACCTTGAACTGGCCGTGGACACCATGAGCAGACGCAACAGCACCCAATGTTATCATGTGCTGGTCTCCTTAAGTTCCGGGGCCTGAACATTTGCGTAAAAAAGCGACCGAATACCAACCGCTTTTTCCAGCTTTTGCAAGCAGACGGGTCAGACCTTCTCTTCAGTGTCTTCCGTAACTTTCTCAGCAGCAGCTTCCTCAGCAGGAGCCTCTTCAGCAGCAGCCTCCTCAGCAGGAGCTTCTTCAGCAGCAGCCTCCTCAGCAGGAGCTTCTTCAGCAGCGGCCTCCTCAGCAGGAGCCTCTTCAGCAGCAGCCTCCTCAGCAGGAGCCTCTTCAGCAGCAGCCTCCTCAGCAGGGGCTTCTGCGGTTGCAGCTTCCGCAGCCTCGGTTGCCTCAGCCTCCCGTTCAGCACGTTTCTTTCCAGGGGCTGATTTCTTTGGCTGTTCACGCAACTTTACAGGGTCTGTAAGACTAACGGTAGAGAGCAGTTTCTGTACCCGCTCTGTTGGCTGTGCTCCCAACCCCAGCCAATGTTTTATACGATCACCACTTACAACCAGACGCTGATCATTATCTTTGGCCACCATCGGGTTATAGTGACCAACACGTTCCACATACCGGCCATCACGTGGAGCGGATGCCTCTGCAACAACAATACGGTAAAACGGGCGTTTTTTAGACCCACCACGTGACAATCTGATTTTCAAAGCCATTCTCTTTGTTCCTTTTCTTTGACGGTGAAGTTCAATTATTCAGGTAAAAACAAGTACAGGGTCATTTCTTTCGGCCAGGAAAGCCGCCTAGCCCAGGCAGACCACCGCCGCCGCCAAATGGGTTTATTCCACCTGGCATTTTGCCACCTTGCATATTTCCAAGAGGGTTACCGGTCTTGCCTATTTGCTGAGACAATTGCTGCATCTGTTCAGCTGTCGGCATACCGCCACCGCTTAGACCACCAGCACCACCGCCCAGCATAGCTTTCATCGCAGCCACGCCTGACTTTGTACCCATTTTTTTCATCATTCTGGCCATATCCTGATATTGCTTGACCAATTTGTTCACGTCCTGAACTTTTGTACCTGAACCTGCCGCTATCCTTTTGCGGCGAGAGGCATTCAAAAGACCAACCTGAACACGTTCACGTTTATTCATGGAAAGAATAATTGCTTCCTGACGCCTGATCATCTTGTCGTCTACACCTGCAGCTGCCATTTGTTTTTGCATTTTACCCAAACCTGGCAGCATTCCAAGTAGACCGCCTAAACCACCCATTTTCTGCAGCTGACGTAATTGGGTAAGGAAATCATTCATATCAAATTTGCCAGACGCCATGCGCTCAGCCATGCGCATTGCTTCTTCTTCTTCAATGGCTTCAGCTGCTTTTTCAACCAAAGCAACCACATCACCCATATCCAGAATGCGACCAGCCATCCGCGCAGGGTCAAAGGCTTCAAGCGCATCCAACTTTTCACCCACGCCTACAAGCTTGATCGGGCAGCCAGTGACTTGTGTCATCGATAGGGCTGCGCCGCCTCTAGCATCACCATCCAGCCGGGTCAGCACAATGCCGGTTACAGATACTGCCTCATGAAAAGACACTGCTGTCCGCACCGCATCTTGACCAGTGAGGCTGTCTGCTACCAGCAAGGTTTCATGTGGATTTACTGCTGTTTTAATCTCACGCAATTCAGCCATCAATGCTTCATCAATAGCCAAACGGCCAGCGGTATCCAGGATCAGAACATCATAGCCCTGAAGCTGAGCCGATTTCAGCGCACGTTTTGCCAGCTGAACCGTGGTTTCGGTTTCTGTTTCAGGCAGAATTCCTGCTTCTGCTTGTTCTGACAAGNCTCGCAGCTGTTCACGCGCAGCAGGCCGGGTCAAATCGAGACTTGCCAGCATCACCTTTTTACGCCGTTTCGACTGCAGATGAAGAGCTAATTTACCGGCTGTTGTTGTTTTACCGGAACCTTGCAGACCTGCCATCAAAATGACAGCTGGCGGCGCAACATCAACGCTCAAAGACTTAGCTTCACCGCCCAGCATCTCAACCAGACCATCGTTGACAATCTTGATCACCTGCTGGTCAGGGCGCACAGATTTCAGAACAGCCGCTCCAACAGCCTTTTCACGGATATTATCCATAAAGTTTTTCACAACAGGTAGCGCAACATCTGCGTCAAGCAAGGCGAGCCGAACCTCACGCAAAGCTTCATTCACATCATCTTCATTCAGGGTGCCGCGCTTACCCAGGCCGGAAAAGACCGATTGCAGCTTATCTTTCAGCGAGTCAAACATAGATGCTTTTTTCTCCGCTCATTCTGTCGTTCACACTTATCCCCAGAACAGCAAAAACGCGCCTGTGCTCGAAAACTTCAAGGACAAGCGGAACCCGTCAAGGTCTAGGGTAAGAGTTTACTTATGATAAATGGCTAATAGACTAGATTTGTGGTATTTGTCAAGTAAACGCGTGTTTATTTACTTAAATGAATAGTTGATAGTAGTTCATCTTTGGATGTAATTACAAGCAGCGTTAGCTTTATGTTTTTTGTGATAAGTAAAGTTTTATCTGTTTTTCTTGCAGTACATCTGCATGGCTATTTCTGTTTGCTGGCAGCCGGGCTTCTTGCATTTGCAAACTTTACAAAGTTAGCAAAAATAGCACTAATCNTNGCNGCTATTTTACCTNTNCTTTATAGCTTCACTTGGACCGGCTATAAGTNGCTAGGGCCACTTGAGAATTTTGCCCAGGTGCCGACAGCAACACAAATTGCTGAGGCAAAAGGTGTAATTGTTTTNGCTGGATTCACGGGCCGGCCACAAGTTAGCAAGCAACGGAATGAGCCGCAGATTAACGGCTCAGGGGAACGGTTTTTAAAAGCGGTGGAGCTAGCCAGATTATATCCTGATAAACCTATTTGGTTTGCAGGGTATTCAGGCCAGCTCTTCCCAAAGGGCTGGTCAGAAGATGNGATAACAAAGGCACTTATCCGTCAGCTTGGGATGAAGGTTAACCACTTTTCCTTTGAGGCAAATAGTCGGAACACCGCAGAAACAGCACAGAATATGTTTAGATTGGTTCAACCTGACGCAACTAAAAGTTGGATATTGGTAACTTCAGCTAGCCATATGAAGCGGGCTGTAGCCAGTTTTAAATCCTCTGGCTGGACTAACATTATCCCTTATCCGGTAGATTATATAACTCGTCCTNACCAGCCCACAGTTGGATTTAGCATGTCTATCGGCCCAAGCCTGCTTAGGACCGCATTACATGAACACATCGGCTATCTGGCCTACTGGTTGAGCGGCCGAATTTAACTCACTTTCAATCTTTNTTNAGCTTATTTTTGCTAATNTATCTCTGGNTCAAGCCCAACTAAGGCTGTCGCAAATTCCTTTGCNGTAAAGGCCTGTAAATCATCGGCGCCCTCACCCACACCGATCAGATGAACCGGCAAGCCAGATTCACGTGCCAGAGCGACNACCACACCGCCTTTCGCACTGCCATCGAGCTTGGTAATTATGAGGCCTGTCAGATCAGCACACACCTGAAAGGCTTTTACCTGTGCTAACGCATTCTGACCAACCGTTCCATCCAGAACAAGCAGGCTGCTATGCGGGGCATCAGGGATCAGCTTACGCATTACACGAATGATCTTTGCCAGCTCATCCATTAACTCCTGTCGGTTCTGCAGACGGCCAGCTGTATCAATGATCANAATGTCTATATTATTTTTCTGAGCNTCNTCAATAGCGCGGTAAGCCAACGCGGCTGNATCGCTGCCACGCTCACCAGATATGACNGGCGTGTCTGTGCGCAGCCCCCACCCCNTNAANTGCTCAATCGCAGCCGCCCGNAAAGTATCNGCGGCNGCCAGCATTACAGATTTGCCTGATTTNTGAAAACGGGCCGCCAANTTGCCTGTCGTTGTAGTTTTGCCGGAGCCATTGACNCCNACCATCAGAAACACATNAGGCTGGTGATCCTCTGAAATCGCTAATGGCTTTTCCACAGGGGTCAGAATTTCAGTNAGATGTTCAGCAAGTGCCTGTCTAAAGGCATCTGGTGTTACCTCACCCTGCCATTTATGCTCCTTCAAAGCGGCAACAATATCTGTAGCAGCAGACACGCCAATATCCGCCATGATAAGCGCATCCTCCAGTTCCTCCAAAGAGGCCGCATCAATCTTTTCCTTGCCGAAAAGACGCGACAGGCTAGACAAATTCTGAGTGACTTTTTCTGAGGATTTGCGCAGCCCAGAGGTCAGTTTCTTCAGCCAGNTCATATCTTNAACCTCTTCATTNCTGTCNGCANANAACAGATACAGTTTAGCTGCACAGNGGGGTCACCTGNACAACACCNTTAGCAGCAGACAATATATTCACCGCCAGCAAATCACCCGCTCTCANTTCNTGTGTATCTGATGATATCAGCTGTGCTTTTTCATAGCCGCTTAGATAACCTTTATTGCCTTTTTCCAAAAGCAGCATATCTGCTGTGCCTACGCGCCGTTNAAGGTGNCTTGCAAGCTGNNCATGCCCGGATTGACGCAGGGCNGAAACACGCTGTTTGATTAAAGAACGGTCAAGTTGTGGCATAAGAGCAGCCGGTGTGCCTGTGCGGGCAGAATAGCCAAAGATATGCAAATGTGTCAGACCAGCTTCTTTAATCAAATTCATACTGCTTTCNTGNGCTGCTTCTGTTTCCGTTGGGAAACCGGCGATCAGATCAGCTCCAAACACTACATCGGGGCGGCGGCGGCGGGCTTCCTCACAAAATCGGAGAACATCACGAGCCAGATGCCGGCGTTTCATGCGCTTCAGTATCAGATCATCACCATGCTGAACAGACAGATGCAGATGCGGCATCAGCCGTGCGTGTGTCTCAAGCGCTGACATCAAATAATGGTCAGGTTCAGCCGGATCAAGTGAAGACAGTCGTAGACGGGGCAGTTCAGGCACATTGTCCAAAATAGCAAGAACCAGCTGCCCAAGCCGGGGTCGTTCCGGCAGGTCCTGACCCCAGCTAGTGATGTCAATCCCAGATAACACNATTTCACGTGTGCCCCCTGATACCATCTTGCGCACCGCTGAAATGACACTGTCAAATGGCACGGAGCGAGATTTTCCCCGGCCGAATGGAATTATGCAAAAGGTGCATCTGTGATCACAGCCCTGCTGAACCTGCAAAAACCCCCGTGTATGATCATCAAACCCCTCCAACATGTGGCTGGCAACGTTTTCTGCTTCCATGATAGAACTGACCGTTAGCGCAGCAGGCTGACCATCAACTAAAGCCTGACTTAGATCAGTCCAGGGCGTGGATGTAAGCTTGTCTTGATTACCAATAATGCCATCTATTTCGGGCAGGCTAGCCCAGCTGTCCGGGTCAATCTGCACTGCACAGCCCGTCGCAATAATCCGGGCATCAGGTTTACAACGCCTGATTTTGCGGATTTCCTGACGGGCCTGTTTTTCAGCTTCTGCTGTTACTGCACAGGTATTGACCACAACCACGTCATTNANGCCNGCTGCCTGTGCTTGANTGCGCATCACCTCTGATTCCCAGATATTGATACGGNAGCCAAAAGTGCGAATATCGGGTCTGTTCTGATGGCTCACCTAACCCTCTCCATAGACTTATGCCACGCCCACAGTTTCTGGATCGTGAAAGAAACTGGCAGAGATGACGCCTTCAGCAACATATGTTGTGGGGCCTGTCATGACTATATGACCATCTGTGTCCTGGCGCCAAAAGATGTCCAAGGCACCTCCATCAAGACGCAAGGTCACCTCATTATCTGTCAGCCCCCTGCAGGCAGATGCAACAGCAGCTGCGCAGGCCCCTGACCCACAGGCTAGCGTTACCCCGGCGCCTCGTTCCCATACCCGCATGCGGATGGATTGACGATCGAGGACCTGGATAAATTCGATATTGGCCCGATCATAAAACAAGGCATGATGCTCAGCCAGTGGTCCCCAATGATGCAGATCGACTGAATCTGCATTTTCAACAAAGAACACAGCATGAGGATTGCCAATAGATACCAGCGTTGCCACTCCTAATTCAGGAAAGCCCATATCAACAGCTAGCGTGTCCACAGCCCTGTTCGTGGGAATATCCCGCCAGTCCAGTGACACCGGCCCCATATCAGCACTGATGACATCGNTTTTAGCATCTGTCCGCCAGCTTTTCAGATAGCCAGCAACTGTCTCTATGCCAATGTCNTNNCGCCCTGCCTGATCCATGACCAGNCGCGCCACACAGCGTGTNCCATTACCGCANGCCCCTGCCGGACTGCCATCAGCATTAAACATATCAAGCCGAATGGNNCCTGCCTGGTNAGATGNCCGCATGACCATAATCTGATCACANCCCACACCCTTATGCCGGTCTGCCAGACAACGCATCTGCTGNTNATCNGGCATAACCTGGTTNTCGCGGCTGTCCAGAACAATAAAATCATTGCCCAGCCCATGCATTTTATAAAAGGGCAAATCAGTTGCTAGGGTCATCTGTCTTGTCCATGCAAATTTGCTATATGGCGGCGGGTTTTTGCAAGTAGTTTACGCCTTTTATGGCATTTTGCCCAGCTTGGCAAAAGTTTAGTTTAAATAGCAGCATTACGGATGCAAAGTTATCGTCAAAGGCACATGGTCAGATGGTTTTTCTGCACCACGCATAGCGCTTTCAATTGAAACAGCCTCAACCTTACTGGCAAGATCCCTACTGACCCATATATGGTCAAGGCGCCTCCCGCGGTTGCTGGTTACCCAATCTCTGGCCCGGTATGACCACCAACTAAACAAAACCTCTTTTGGGCCAAAATGAGCGCGCACACTATCCGTCCAGCCGCCTTGTTCGACTAAGGCCGATAGATTTTCCCGCTCAATGGTCGTATGGGAGACCGTGTTGCGTAGCTGGCGGGTTGACCAGACATCCTCTGCCAAAGGCGCAATATTCAAATCGCCAACCAGAATGGAGCGGGAAGGCTGTTGCCGTGAGAAATGTTTAGTCATCTCAGCGATGAATTTGAGTTTGTGACTAAATTTTGGATTCTTATCAACATCAGGTACATCACCGCCTGCCGGGATATAAAAATTATGCAGTGTCAGGCCCTTCACAACCGCGCTGATATGACGGCAATCAGTCCGGCCAGTCCAATTTAGATGACTGATATCAGTCAACGGCAAGCGCGAGAGAATAGCGACCCCATTATAAGATTTTTCCCCACGGATTGCGATATTAGGCCAGCCTGCCTTTGCTATTGCCTGAATAGGAAACTGTTCATCCTGTGTCTTGGTTTCCTGCAGACAAAGCACGTCACATTGGCTTTCCTTCAAAAAGTCTATAACTAATTGAATTCGCTGTCTAACTGAGTTTATATTCCAAGTTGCAATTTTCACTGTTTTTTCTTTACTCCAAATTTACTCCAAGTTTACTGCCAATTTTGCTCTTTCAAGCTGTTCAGAATATTCCTCTTTTAGTCTCTCTGGACTCTCAATCTTTACATATTTCAACCAATCAGGATGCAACAGTTCGTGCATAAAAACCTCAATTTAATTTGTGAGTTGGATAAATAATTTTTCATTATTTGCAAGAGCGTTTCGCTATCATTCTTACTTCCCAATTCTAAGACTAAAGTTTTCGGTCTTCATGAGGCTTTTTCGCAGGATGAGCTGCAGAATCATTTATTATTTCCAGCCCTTCAATATTGATATTTCTTTCGGATGGAATGCAGAGAATATTAAAAGAAACGAGATTGTGAAATATATTTTGTTGCGTCAGGGCTTTGTTTTTTGGATTGAAAAGAGGAACTTTATGCCACCAAATATTATAATTTAGTTTCCAAATAAGCTCTATCAGATCTTTTGATTTCTCTAATTTGTCATTTTCTAAATACATAATCGGTCTGTCTCTTTTAATTAGCTTTTTCCCACCAACTAGCAAATCAAGCTCATGACCTTCGACATCGGCCTTCAGAACTGTGATTGGTTGCAGATTATCCAAAAAATCGTCGATAGGGCGAATATCAAACGTTTCGGTATTGCCAGGTATAGAACCTAAAGCGTAGCCTCCAGCGTTTAGAGCATTGCCAAGCTCTAATTTGCCCTCGAAAAAAGTTTCAGTAGCCTTACCCAAAGCACATTGATATGAAAAAACGTTTTCAATGCCATTCAGTGCGAGATTTCCACAAAGCAACTGAAAAAGCTGTCGTCTTGGTTCAAATGCATACGCATTGCCATTGGGAACCAAGTCCCTAGCAATGAAAACAGTATGAGAACCAATGTTTGAACCAACCTCAACAATGTTATCTGTTGGTTTTAAAAATTTACTTAAACACTCAATCTCACCAAATGACCATTCCCCATATAGTTCCAAAGACTTTGAAATATATACGTCATTCATCAAAGTTATGAATGTTGTGTCATTGGTAATAGATAACCTGGTATTTTTCATATCTTCCCCCGAGAAACCAATTAAATCCCCCAAATAGCAGACCTAAGAAAAACCCAAATTATCTAAGAACAGCATTAGTGCCTTTTTGTGAGCGACATTTAAACTTTACCTCTTGCAAACCCTCTAGTACAGTTTTGATGCACTATATTTGGGTTGAGTTTAGCTAGATGTTGTATAGCATAGTTAACGTTTATTTTGGTTAACGACCACAATTTACTCTCCAAAAAACGACTTTGCGAAAAGAGTTTATTTTTTTTCTTTTCTTTTCTTTGCTTTTTTCAAGAGAAACCAAAAATGAAGGCTGCACTAACAAGTACCTTAAAACCGAAATTTTGTGATGACATCATAAGATTGGGGCGGAAAAATGATGGAGGATATCTTGTATCAAAGTCTGACGTAATTGCATCAGACAAACTATTGTCTTTTGGAATATATGATGACTGGAGTTTTGAGGTAGATTTTGCCAATATTAACGATGTGCCTATTATGGCTTTTGATGCATCGTCTGGTTTAAAATTATTACTAAAAAAAGCACGACGAAGGCTAGCATCCTTCAAATTACTTAAGGCTTTATTTTTTTTAGGAAGAGCGTTTTCGTTCACCACTTTTTTCTCTGATAAAAGAATCTTCATAAGCAAATTTGTTGGCCTAGATCTCCCGCCAATCCATATATCGATGGAGAAAGTTTTTGAGGATTTTGCCTCTAAAAAAATTTTTTTAAAAATGGATATTGAAGGAAGTGAGTACAGATGCTTAGAGGCAATTATTCAAAACCAAGAGAAAATTTGTGGTCTAGCAATTGAATTTCACGACGTAGATTTGCATCTCGATAAAATCAACTACTTCATCAAAAAGCTCAACTTAACTCTAATACATGTGCATGCAAATAACAGCTCACCTGTTACATCTTTTGGGGTTCCTCTGGTGCTTGAATTAACTTTCAGTCAAAATTGTGCAAGTTCACCTAGGGAGACGACCCTACCTCATAAACTCGATGCACCAAATGATCCAAGAAAACCTGAAATATTATTATCTTTCAGCTAGCTGTTTTGAACTTCTATGTTTTTGTTTTACCTCTGGAGTTGAATACCGTTTTCAGAAATGGGTTTAATAAGTCCTATTTTTGTTTTTTATCGAATGTTATACAACCGATCCAATTAAGAAGACCTAAATAACACCTGTTGCCCACATCACATAGGCAAACAATATTAAATGAAAAGATGCGGTTAAAATAATTGAAACTGTTGTTTGCCTATCTCGAGAAACCATCACCCATGCCTCTAAAAATGCCTTTTAGCCTAGGCGAGACACTCGATGAGGGTGTTTGAGGCGTAAAAGCATCATTTTTTGGTTTCAAGTGGGGAACAATAAAATAAATGCTCAACCCTACAACTAGGGCAATTATCAATGTTAAACATGTTCTCATTAATGCTTTCATAATTATAATTTTAAATAGAATGAAAAAAAAGAGAACTGATATGTCCAGAAAAAAGTCCCCATGCCTCACCGATTTTGCCTATTTCTTGCGGACTGGCACCCGATGGGATGATAATGATGTCTATGGGCATTTGAATAATACTGTACATTACAAGCTGTTTGACACAGCAGTAAACAGTTTTTTGCTGGACCATAATCTGTTAGACTTTCGCAACGGTGAGAGCGTTTATCTAGTGGTCGAAACAGCCTGTTCTTATTTTGCTGAGCTGGCCTATCCAGATAAGCTGGCCGTTGGCTTACGTATCGCCCGTCTAGGCACCTCATCGGTGACTTATGAGACCGGTCTTTTCAGAGAAGGGGAGACACAAGCTGCCGCAGCTGGTCATTTTGTGCATGTACTTGTGAACAAAGCCAGCCGCAAGCCCGTGCCAATTGATGAGGTCAGCCGCGCCACCTTCAAAGTGATCATGGCATGAGGCAAGGGTAGTGTCTTAGCCTAATTTTGGTAGGACGGCACTTTAAACAGACGATTGGCGAGTTTTTCTCCATAGACAGGGTTCTGCAAAGTCACCGTTGTTGTTATGCCCAGCGCATCTGTAATGACCCAGCGGCGCAATTGCCAGGAGTTGGCGTCAAATTCAAGCAGAAGACGGCCAGCCCCTTCACCAGTGTCCTTATCCAGCCGCACAGATACAATGCCATCCTCAAAACTAGCAGAGGTTTTCACATCCTGTGACCGGAAACTGACTGTCTCTGACAAAAGCGGGACAAATGGGGTTTCTGATACAGGAAGGGCTTGAACAAATTTATCAATCTTGTCATCTACGTAAACCCAGACACTGCTGGTCACAATTGAGAGGGTCGCTGGATTTTCATAATCGAGCCGCAATTGATGAGGTCGGCGGAAATAGACGCGGCCTTCACCTAAACTGCCATCTGAGGAGACTTGGATGAACTTTGCCTTAAGAGTTATCAGGTCAGTAATGGCCTGTTCAGCACGGGCAATTAGCTTTGTTTCATCTGCAGACTGCGCCGCCAGCTGGGCGGGCACAAGAAAACTAATGAGACCAGCTGCCAGCATGCCTCTAAAAGGTGCAGATAAAGTCCTAAATATCCTCATTTTGAATGAGCACCTCTCTCTTGCCAACATGGTTCGCCGAGCTAATGATACCTGCTGATTCCATTTCTTCTACGAGAGTCGCAGCCCGGTTATAACCAATTTTCAGATGGCGCTGTACAAAACTAGTTGACGCTTTCTGTTCTCTTACTACAAGGGCAACCGCCTCATCATACAGACTGTTACCAGTTGCAGGCTGCAGGCTAGATGCCCCTGCCAGAGACTGGTCAACAAGGCTAGACTCATCTTCTTTGGTTACGCTTTCATTATAATCAGGTTCGCCCTGCTGGCGCAGGAAGTTGGCTACGTCTTCAACCTCGCGGTCATCAACAAAAGGCCCATGCACACGTACAACACGCCCCCCCCCTTCCATAAACAGCATATCCCCCCTCCCTAGAAGCTGTTCAGCCCCCTGTTCCCCCAAAATCGTCCTACTGTCGATGCGTGAGGTTACCTGAAAGGAAATACGAGTTGGAAAATTCGCTTTGATCGTGCCCGTGATCACATCAACAGACGGCCGCTGCGTAGCCATAATGACATGAATACCTGCGGCTCTGGCCATCTGTGCCAGACGTTGCACCGCAGCTTCAATTTCTTTACCTGCAACCATCATCAGATCGGCTACTTCATCAATCACCACAACAATGAAGGGCAATGGGTCCATGTCAAAGACATCTTCCTCAAAAACAGGGCGACCAGTTTCCAAATCAAAACCTGTCTGCACACGCCGGGTCATAACTTCCCCTTTGCTTCGGGCTTCTGCCAGACGTTCATTATAGCCATCAATATTTCGCACACCCATTTTGGCCATGTTACGATAGCGACTCTCCATTTCCCGCACAGCCCACTTTAGTGCCATAATCGCCTTAGACGGATCAGTCACTACTGGCGTCAGCAAATGCGGAATCCCATCGTAGACGGATAATTCCAGCATTTTGGGATCAATCATAATCAAACGGCATTCATCCGGTGTGTAGCGATAAAGAAGCGATAAGATCATGCCGTTAATACCGACAGATTTTCCCGAACCCGTTGTACCTGCCACCAGAAGATGCGGCATCCGGGCCAAATCGGCTATGACCGGGCTGCCAGCGATATCCTTACCAAGAGCTAGCGGCAAATTTCCCTGTTCAGCCAGCCAGTCCGGATCATCAAAAATGTGACGCAACAATACGGTTTCACGATCCTTATTTGGTAGTTCAATACCAATCACATTCTGCCCCGGAACCACAGCCACCCGAACCGCCAAGGCAGACATTGAACGGGCAATATCATCAGCCAAAGCGATAACCCGTTGTGATTTAGTGCCTGGAGCAGGATTCAAGCCATATCGAGTTACAACAGGCCCATCACGAACATCATCAACTTCACCCTGAATCCGAAAATCACTTAGCACCTGTTTCAACTGTTCAGCATTTTGATCCAATTCGTCCTGAGCAGCGCCTGCTTTTGTTTTTGAAGGGGTCTTTAGCAATTTCAAGGGTGGCAGTTTGAATGTGTCATTGCTTTCAAAATCAAAGCTAGACTGCACTTTTTGCGCTACCCCAGCAGCAGTGGTAGCCATATCTGTCACTGCTGCGGACTGGCCGTTCTGCATCAAAACAGGCTCCTGTCTTGTTTTTTTATCTGACTTTGATGTTGTTTTTTTTCG
>PBLM01000005.1 GCA_002721775.1 Rhodospirillaceae bacterium
TACGAATCTATAACCCGGTCAAACAATCCTATGATCAGGACCCTGAAGGCAAATTTATCCGTAAGTGGGTACCAGAACTAGCAGACTTAAGTCTGCAATGGCTGCATGAACCGTGGAAAATGTCATCTGACCTAAAACATCATCTGGCTTGTCCTGTGGGAAAGCATTATTCCTTTCCTCTTGTTATAAATGAAACAGCAATGAAACAAGCGCGCGCTCGAATGACAGACGCGCGGAAAGTAGATGGTTTTGCGGATATCGCCCGTCAGGTCTATGCCCGCCTGGGAAGTCGGAATAGACCGTTCAGGCGCCGCGCTAAACCTGAAAACAGGCAGTTGTCCTTATTTCGCTAGATGAGCCAACCTATTCCTTCTGAGTTAGCAGCAAATCCCTGCATCTGCGTCCGATAGGGATCAGGTGAGATGTAAAAGAAACCTTGAATGTTCAAGAGGTCCTGGCAGATAGTAAGATGTTGATATAGGTATGATACAGCGGCAGGCTATCAAGTATGGGCATGTCACTGTGGCAGAAGGATAGCATGAAATGTCTGAAATCTGGCGGTTGGGCGTCGATATTGGTGGGACATTCACCGATGTGGTGCTGGAAAGCAGTAAAGGGGCGCAGGCCTCAATTAAGGTTCTGACAACCTATGACGCGCCGGAAGAGGCGATTTTAACTGGTCTGCGACGTGTCTGTAGACAAGCATCTGTTGAGCCTGGCCGAATCACCCAGATTATTCATGGTACAACATTAGCCACCAACGCGCTTATCGAACGTCGTGGGGCGAAAACAGCGCTGATTACGACTTCAGGCTTTCGTGATGTTATTGAAATGCGCACAGAGAGCCGGTTTGAACAATATGATTTGAATCTTACTTTGCCTGCTCCGTTACTGACCCGTGATCATCGTTATGTGGTGAATGAGCGGATGGACGCGAATGGCAAAATTCTAATTCCTCTACAAAAGGCTGAAATTGATGCGTTAGCGGAGAGGTTGGCCCAATTCGATTATGACAGTATTGCTGTTGGCCTGTTGCATTCCTATGCAAATGATAGCCATGAGAAAATGATAGGCAGGGCACTTGCCGATCGTCTGCCTGATGTGATGATTTCTCTCTCCAGTGAGGTCTCTCCGCAGATGCGTGAATATGAACGGTTCAATACAACGATTGCGAATGCGTACATTAAGCCCCTGATGAAAAGCTATTTAAGCCGGCTCAAAGGGCGGTTGGCAAAAGAAGGGGCTTACTGCTCTGTCTTTCTTATGCATTCAGGTGGTGGAATTATTAGCTTAGAAGATGCAGCTGAATTTCCGGTGCGTCTTGTTGAATCAGGCCCTGCTGGCGGCGCAGTATTTGCTGCACATATTGCCGCTAGCCATGGTCTCGATAGGGCGCTGTCCTTTGACATGGGGGGTACAACAGCCAAGATTTGTCTGGTCAAGAATCACACTCCGAAGACTGCCCGGACATTTGAAGTTGCTCGTACCTACAGATTCAAGAAAGGCTCTGGCATGCCGATTTCAATTCCGGTGATCGATATGGTTGAAATTGGTGCAGGCGGCGGGTCGCTGGCTCATGTTGATTCATTAGGTCAGATTAGGGTAGGGCCTGAAAGTGCAGGCTCGCAGCCCGGGCCAGCCTGCTATGGACGAGGGGGGACAGCTCCTGCAGTAACAGATTCCGATTTGATTTTGGGTAAGCTTGATCCGGCCGGATTTGCTGGTGGTAGTATTCCTCTTTACACTGAGCGCGCCACACAGGCCCTTGATATTCATATTGGTTCGAAACTGGATATGGAAGCGGTGGAAGCCGCCTGGGGTGTGGCAGAGATGGTCGATGAAAATATGGCTAATGCTGCGCGCGTGCATGCTGTTGAAAATGGTGAGGATTTATCAGAATATACGATGATCGCCTTTGGTGGGGCAGCCCCACTTCATGCAGCACGTTTGTGTGAGAAGCTAGGTATACGCCGCTGTCTTATTCCGCAAGGCGCAGGTGTGGGTTCCGCCATTGGTTTTTTGCGGGCCCCATTCAGTTTTGAAGCTAATAATTCAGTGTTTATGCAACTGTCTTCATTTGATCCAGTGAGAGTAAAGCAATTATTTGCCGATATGGAAGAGGAAGCCTCAGCCTTTGTGCGCAGTTGCGATCAAGATGCTAATATCAAAACAGAATATAAAGTTTACATGCGCTATGCAGGACAAGGCTGGGAAATTCCTGTGCCGCTGACCGTCCAGCACATCACAAAGCCTGATACGGCTGACTACAAAGCTTGTTTTGAGCGGGAATATGAACAGCTTTTTGCTAGAACAGTTGCGGGTATGGAAATTGAAATCACAGTGTGGTCAGTCAATGCTTATACTGAACCGCCAGAAGTTCGCCCAATCCAGCAACAAGGTCATCAGAGAACCCTAGAGACAACAAATACCCGTCCCCTTTTTGATCCTGCGCTGTCCACTTTTGTGAATGCCACAGTTGCGCAACGAGACGCAGTGAAAGACACAACACAGATTATCGGCCCTGCAATGCTCACGGAGGATGAGACCACAATTATTGTCCCTTCGAGCCGGGATGCAGTAGCTTGCGATGATGGGACTATCGTTGTATTCGCCAAACAGAATGGAGGTCAAACATGAGCAGACCCCAAAAGATGAAAAATGCCAGAAAAAAGATATCATCAGTTGCCCTTCAGGTGATGTGGAATAGGCTGATTTCGGTGGTTGAGGAACAGGCACAGGCCCTGGTCAGAACGGCTTTTTCAACTTCCGTGCGAGAGGCAGGAGATCTATCTGCTGGGGTGTATAATGAAACAGGCGAGATGCTGGCACAGGCGGTCACAGGCACCCCAGGCCATGTGAATGCAATGGCTGATGCTGTTGGTCATTTCATCAGGGTTATTGGCTGCAGCAACATGGCAGAAGGTGACGTCTACATCACGAACGATCCGTGGTTAGGCACAGGTCATCTGCATGATATCACTCTTGTGACGCCCTCTTTCCGGGAGGGGCAATTGGTTGGTTTCTTTGCCTGTACCGCGCACATTGTTGATATTGGTGGGCGTGGTTTTGGGGCTGATGCAAATTCAATTTATGAGGAAGGCCTGCACATCCCCATCATGAAGCTTGCAAACAAGGGCTGTTTTGATGGGACCCTGCAGACTATCATCAGGGCGAATGTGCGTGAACCTGACCAGCTGATTGGCGATATTTATGCGCTGTCTAATTGTAATGAGATTGGCCATCGTCGTCTGATGGATATGATGACTGAGTTTGAATTGGATAATCTTTCATCAATATCTGATTTTATTCTGCAGCGGTCACGCCAAGCTACTCTTGAACGAATTAATGCGCTAGAGCCGGGACAGGCTTCGGGTCATATGCGCATAGATGGGTTTTCTACACCAGTTGATTTGAATGTGACTGTTTCCATTGAAACGGATCGCATCTTGTGTGACTGGGAAGGCACATCTAGGCTTGATAAAAAGGGCATAAACGTACCTCTGGTTTATACCAAAGCCTATGCGTGCTACGCGCTCAAATGCGCGATTGCCCCGGATATTCCGAATAATGCAGCCTCGCTTGCACCTTTTGAAATTACCGCACCTGAAAACTCCATTGTGCATGCGCTTCATCCTGCTCCTGTTGCGCTGCGTCACGTGATTGGCCATTTCGTGCCGGATACGGTTTATGATGCACTGGACAAGCTGTTGCCGGGTCTTTTGCCAGCTGAAGGGGCAGGGTGTTTATGCAATTTTCAGGTGAGCCTGCGCCCTCGCTCAGACAAAGCTGCGCCTTCTGATGCAATACGTGCAGAGGTTCTGATGTTCAATTCTGGCGGGTCAGGCGCACGGCCCAACCTTGACGGGATGAACGCTACAGCCTTTCCCTCTGGTGTAATGACCATGCCGGTTGAAGCGACTGAACAGGTTGGTCCAGTAATAATCTGGCGCAAAGAGCTGCGTCCCGATAGCGGCGGCCCAGGTCAGTATCGAGGGGGTCTTGGCCAATTTATGGAAGTTGGGGTGCGGGCTGGGCATGAATTTGACCTTCAGGCCATGTTTGACCGTGTCCAGCATCCGGCCCGCGGACGGCGTGGTGGTTCGGCGGGTGCGCCAACAACAATCCAACAGGATGACGGCACCGCTATGCGAGGAAAGGGTAAACAGTTTATTCCCCCGGGTCGGACAGTAGAGATGGCTTTTCCTGGTGGTGGTGGCTATGGCGATCCTAGAGCGCGTGATATGGATGCGGTAAGACATGATTTAATCGGTGGTTACATTACGGCTGAAAAAGCAGCGCAGATCTATGGACTTGATAAAGAAGAGATTGTGGCCGTTCTAGCAGATGCCAACGCGGTTGATATTTAGCAGGGCAAAATAACCAATTATCAGAGAGATGTGGCATGGGCGTTGCCAAAGACTGTTTTAAAATTGTTGTGACTTCTGCTGTCGCGTTGACAGCAGGTCTTATATGCGAATCTGTTGGGGTTCCAGCACCTTATTTGATGGGCAGTTTATTTGGTGTATGGGTGGTTGGCGGCTCTCTACCTGCAGTACAGCCCTATCTGGGGATTGCTCGCTGGTTTCATGTGCCGGTTGTAATGGGGCTCTCCGTTCTAATAGGGACCAGCTTCAATCCTGAGCTAATCGTCCACATTAACGGTTGGGCGGCAACCCTTGGGGTGATGTTGGTTACAACAGCTATTGCCACGATAGTAGGTATGTTTTGGCTGGTCCGCATTAGACACTATCCAATAACCGAGGCGTTTTTGAGTTCAGTTCCTGGGGGACAGGCTGAAATTCTAATGATTGCTCGTGAACATACAGAAAAAGACTATGTTGTGGCCTTGTTTCATCTAGTGCGGGTTGTGCTAGTTTTTTGCTCAACACCGCTGCTTTTGGCTGTTACTGAGGGTCATTTAGCTGTTACGCAGTCGAATTTTGTTTTGCATCAGATGCCGACCTTTCTCTCACTTCCGTTATCGGTTCTGTCTATGTTTTTGATGACTGCTCTGGCTGGCTATCTGATCGCAAGGCTTTTGCACATGCCTATGCCACATCTGCTCGGTCCTTTATGTCTTAGCATTGTGTTGCATGTAACTGGTGCGCTTGATATACCCCGCATTTCTGAGTTTGTAATTCTTGCACAGGTTGCTATTGGTGGGGCTATAGGCGCGCGCTTGGCTCAAGTCCAGTTCCGCGAGCTATATAGCTATATTGCTGATGCAGTAGTCAGCGCAGTGATTATGTTAGTGGTTTATGCTATTTCTGCTTTGTTTTTGAACGCTCTGTTTGGTCTTGACCTCCTCAAATTATGGTTGGCTTTTGTGCCAGGCGGGCTTTATGAGGTTACTTTGCTTGCTCTGCTATTTGGTTTTGACGTTGCCTTTGTTGCTGTGCATCATGCAATAAGGATCATGTTCATCATTCTGTCGCTTCCAGTTTTAATTCCAACACTGAAACGACTAATTCGCCCAAATGGTTGATGGTTAGAGACAAGTGATGATAAGGAAAACTATCTCCTTAGCGGAGGGTTATTACACGGGAGGTTGTTATGAAATTGAACGCAGACCAGCGTGCTGAATTTGACCGAGAAGGTTATCTGTTTTTTCCAGGCCTTTTTACCCCTGAAGAAGCTAATTTACTGAAAGCGGAAGCGGATAATGTCTATGCCCTTCAGCGTGAAGAGGTATGGCGGGAAACATCAGGTGTCGCTCGGACAGCTTTTGCCGCGCACACCTATAATGAGGGGTTTCGGCGACTTGGCGCGCATCCGCGCTTGATAGAGCCGGTATCTGATCTACTAAAAGGCGATGTTTACATGCATCAGTTCAAGGTCAATGCCAAAGCCGCTTTTGACGGTGATGTCTGGCAATGGCACCAGGATTATGGCACCTGGAAGCGTGATGATGAGATGCCAGAGCCTCGGGCAATGAATATTGCTGTGTTTTTAGATGATGTTACCGCTGCTAATGGACCCTTGTTATTCATTCCTGGCAGCCATAAAATTGGGGTAATCGATGCCGGCCACGATCTGAGCACCACCAGTTATCCGTTATGGACACTGGATCGCGATAAAGTCAGCGAGCTGGCTGAGCGGGGCGGTTGTGTTGCTCCTACAGGTCCGGCAGGTAGTATGCTGATGTTTTCTTCGCTTCTGGTGCATGCCAGTCCAGCAAATATTTCGCCTTTTGACCGAACCATTGTCTATCTCTCTTTATGTCACGTCGATAATCATATTCGTGCCTTTAACCGTAAGGAATGGATTGCACATCGTGATTTTACGCCGATCATGCCGCTGCCAGATAATTGCCTTGATGAATTGGTTGCCGCGCGTCAGGCTGCTGAATAAGAACAGTCCGGATATGAATTGATGTATCTGTATCCTGAACTTCTTCGCCGGGCAGAGGCTGAAAAGCCGGTTCGTGTTGGCCTGATCGGGGCAGGAAAATTTGGCTCGATGTTTTTATCGCAAGTGCCCACCACGCCCGGGTTGGTGGTCAGTTATATTACCGATCTTCATCCCGATAACGCTAAGGCGGCCTGCCGCGCGACAGGATGGGCAACTGAGCAGGTTGATGCAGTTCATTTTACTGATGATGCTGAAATGATGATGCGGAGTGGGACAGTCGATGTGGTGGTTGAAGCTACCGGCAACCCTATTGCTGGGATTTATCATGCGCAGATGGCGATCAGTCATGGTCTACATATTGTGATGGTAAATGTGGAAGCTGATGTTTTAGCGGGGGCCGAACTGGCCCGTCGCGCGCGCTCTGCTGGTACAGTGTATTCCATGGCTTATGGTGACCAGCCAGCCTTGACAGTAGAGCTTGTGGATTGGGCACGTTCCTGCGGTTTTGAAGTGGTTGCAGCCGGGAAAGGTACTAAATATCTGCCCGCCTATCATTATGCTACCCCGGATACAGTGTGGGATTATTATGGGCTAACCGCTCAGCAGGCGACTGATGCTGGGATGAATAGTCAGATGTTCAACAGCTTTCTCGATGGCACCAAATCTGCGCTTGAAATGGCAGCAATTGCCAATGCCACAGGTCTGTCCTGTCCAGGAGATGGATTGCGGTTTCCAGCAGCGGGCATGGATGACCTGGCACATATTCTGCGACCAGCAGATGCTGGCGGTGTGTTAGATGAACTTGGTCAGGTTGAAGTTGTATCGTCACTAGAACGTGATGGCCGGCCGGTTTTCAAGGATTTGCGCTGGGGCGTATATGTGGTGGTTAAAGCGCCGAATGATTATGCTGCCGCCTGTTTTCAGCAATATGGGATGAATACAGACANCTCTGGTCAATATTCAGCCATGTATAAGCCGTTTCATCTGATNGGGCTCGAACTGAANATATCAGTTCTATCTGCTGCCCTGTGTGGCCAGCCCACAGGCACAACACAGCAATTCACAGGTGATGTAGTGGCCGTAGCCAAACGTNATATTCGTGCTGGCGAGGTGCTGGATGGTGAAGGCGGCTATACTGTGTGGGGCAAGCTTTATCCGGCAGCTAAGTCTGTTGCAGAAAATGCGCTGCCNATTGGTCTNGCTCATCAGGTCAAANTAACCTCTGATATTCGTGCTGGNCATACAATCTGTTGGTCTGATGTGGCCATCGATGAGGACAATTCGGCTGTCCAAATGCGCCTTGCCCAACAAAATCNGCTTGCTTAGTAAAATCAGCCGCGCAAAAGAAACTTGTATTTCGCTNAGCTTTAACTTGCTAACNTTANAAATTCTGTTAGCGTGTCNGCAATTCTGTGCGAAAGCCCAACTTTTTGAGGAAAATAATGCCAAGCGGCATTTCGGGTTACTATGACACTAGAAGTCGTTTTTGACGTCATCCAGATCATTTTTGCTGATATCGTNTTATCGGGAGATAACGCGCTTGTGATTGGCATGGCTGCGGCCGGCCTATCTGCNAAATTGCGCAAACGNGCAATTTTCATTGGCATGGCTTTGGCAGCTGGCCTGCGAATTTTGTTTGCTATCACCGCGACATATCTTCTGGCGATTAAGGGCATTTTAATTGTAGGTTCTGTGCTTCTGGCCTGGGTATGTTGGCGGTTTTATAATGACCTAAAGGAATTTAATGGTCCGTCTGTNCTNAATATAANTGAAGAAGCAGNAGAGNGAACAGNNAAGACAGAACCTTCTGAGGGGGTNGATGACANNAAATTTAGCCGCGCATTGTTGACCATTCTNATNGCAGATGTTTCNATGTCNATCGACAATATTGTAGCGGTGGCNGCGATCGCGCGGGACAACACAACCTTGCTTGTTTTTGGTCTGGCGCTAGCGATTGCTTNCATGGCCTTTTTTGCCTCAATGATTATGCGAATNATGCTAAAATACAGGTGGCTATCCTGGCTGGGGTTGTTGTTGCTAGTCTATTTAACAGCAATGATGCTTCATGATGGTCTTGTTGATCTGGGAGTCATTAGTAGCTTTTTTGCATAAANTATGTAGGCTTACTGTTGAAAAATTAAGACTTTNGAAATTGGCTGAATGTATCTGTGGGAACTAAAAAANTATGACTGTTACCTATCTGAAAAAAGCGGANAAGACACCGCAAACTGGCACTGATGAGACTCAGGCGATTGTGANCGAAATGCTGTCNNGTATTGAGGATGAGGGTGAAGATGCAGTCCGNGCTTATGCTGAAAANTTGGATAATTTTACTGGTGATGTNATTGTNTCAAAAGANCAAATTGCTGCTGCTGCAGANAAGGTGTCTGAGCANCTCAAAGCNGATATCCAGTTCTCGTATGATCGAGTTACAAAATTTGCACAGGCCCAGAAAGATTCCATNACAGAATTTGAAACTGAANTGTCNCCCGGCCTATGGGCAGGACAGAAATTGATCCCAATAGAAACTGCTGGCTGTTATGTGCCAGGCGGGCGTTATGCACATGTAGCATCTGCTATTATGTCTGTCGCCACAGCAAAAGTGGCTGGTGTTGAAAATGTGNTTGCCTGTTCTGCACCAAATGNTAATGACGGTCCACATCCGGCAATTNTATATGCCATGCACNTAAGTGGGGCGGACACAATTCTTNCTCTAGGAGGAGTTCAAGCTATTGCTAGTATGGCCTTTGGCCTGTTCACAGGTAATAAGGCTCGGATCCTNGTTGGCCCAGGTAACAGGTTTGTGGCCGAAGCCAAGCGTATGCTTTATGGGCGGGTTGGAATTGACATGTTTGCTGGTCCTACTGAAATTGCGATTATTGCTGATAAAACAGCAGATGCGCAGATAGTAGCAGAGGACCTTGTCAGTCAGGCTGAACATGGCCCGGATTCTCCTGCTTGGTTGTTTACCACCTCACGTGAACTTGCAGATAAAGTGACCGACCTGATGCCTGGCCTAATAGAGGCTTTNCCAGAAACAGCTCGTAACGCGGCCACCTCCGCCTGGCGCGATTATGGAGANATTATCTTGTGTGACACAGATGAAGAAATGGCAGGGGTGTCTGATGAGTATGCAGCAGAGCANCTTCAGGTACACACTGGTTCAGACAGCTGGTTTACAGATCGGCTGAAAAATTATGGCTCGTTATTTGTGGGTGAGGAAACAACNGTAGCCTATGGTGATAAATGTTCTGGTACGAATCATATTTTGCCGACCAAGGGTGCCGCTCACTACACAGGGGGCCTATCTGTTCATAAATATATGAAAATTGTGACCACCCAGCGTATGACGCGGGAAGCCAACCGTGANGTAGCCCCGGCCTCTGCACGGATATCGCGTCTTGAAGGGATGGAAGCCCATGCCCGCTCGTCTGATGTGCGGTTACGGAAATATTTTCCAAACGAAAATTTCTAAGGTATGCCCTAGACAGTTGTGCAATATTTAAATGAGGGCACAAAATGAAAGCAGTTGTATACACAGGCGATAACAGCGCAGAATACACAGATGTGGATAGCCCNATTGTGCAGGATGGNCAGACCAGAGTTGANCTGTCTTTTTGTGGGATTTGCGGATCTGACATGCATGCTTGGCATGGACATGATGAAAGACGGGTCCCTCCGCTTGTGCTGGGACACGAAGCTGTTGGCCGGGCTAAAGATGGCCCCTATGAAGGCCATTTAGTCGCGATCAACCCGCTGATGCGATGCAGGACTTGTCCGTCGTGTCAAACAGGTGATGAACATCTTTGTGCTTCGCGTGAGCTGATTGGTATGCGGGTTCCNGGNGCTTTTGCTGAAGAAGTCGCTATTGATAGCACCAATCTGATGGTTCTGCCTGAGGATGTTTTGCTTAGCGATGTGGCATTAGCTGAACCGCTGGCTTGCGCACTACANACNGTTNANCTTGGCCAAGCGGCGNTGTCTGTGCCNNTGCCAGACTCNCGANTAGTTATTTTGGGGGGTGGGGCGATTGGTCTGCTATGCGCACTTGCCGCACAATATTATGGCTGCAGTGAAATTCTAATTGCGGAAACCAACCCGNTNAGGAATAAGATNCTGGAACAGGTTACGCAAGCTACAACNTATAACCCGCTGGAGGGTGTACCAGAAGCCGCACAGAATTGTGATTTGATTATTGATGCAGTTGGTTCTGCGGCCACACGAAGTGCATCATCTGCTTTGGTAAGACCTGGNGGAGTGATTNTTCATATCGGTCTGCAGGATAATCTTGATGGGCTGGATACTCGCCGCATAACTCTGCAGGAAATNACTTTTCAGGGTAGCTATTGTTANCGGGACAGTGACTTTGCACTGGCAGTTGACCTGCTTGTCAACAAAACCATAACAGGGGCGGGTTGGACAGAGGTGCGNGCGATGGCGNATGGTCCACAGGCATTTATGGATATTGATGAAGGTCGTGCTGGGCCAAAAATCATTCTTAATACAGTTCCTTGAATAAGGGTCTATTTGCCAGACTCAAACATGGAGGTAAAGGCCCGTTTAGGCCGCTGGCTCCACCGTCCATTTGCAACAGCCTTGAAAAAAGTCAGAATATCCTGACTGAACTGATCCGGGATTTCCAGATTCAGCAAATGACCTGATTGCGGATAAATTTTTAGACCTGCCAGAGGCAGGGTCCTTTTCAGCCACAAATTTACGTCCAGACAAGGTTCGTCCTCGTCACCGCATAAAAGCAGTACAGGCAGAGTCAGGCGGGTCAGCTGGTCTGCAAAATCGTGTAGACTAGGGCGTTTGGCCTGCACTTCTGAAAGCGTATAGGCAGCGCCAACATAAGGCCGGTCATTTAGATGCTTGCGAAATTGCTGCCATGCTGCCTCATTTTTATGCTTTAGCTGAATACGGTTCGGGGCAGAGGCCATACCCTCTGCAGGAATTTGTCTATTCTTTAAAATTCGTTCTGCGCTGGTGACAGAGTCCCGAATAAAAGCCTCTCTCGTCGGCGGGTGCGCGCCGGATCCGCCACTGGCGCAGACAACAGACAAACAGCGTTCAGGCGCAGCCAGCCCCAGCATCAGCGCAATATAGCCTCCCATGCTAAGACCCACCATATGCGCCTTCTCGATCTGAAGATTGTCAAGCAGGGCAATCACATCATCACGGTTCTCCTTCCAGCCATAGGCATCTGCTGTTTCCGGCACGTCAGATGGCGGATAGCCACGTGCGTTCAATGCAAGTGTTCTGAAAAGGCTGCTATGGTGACTTAGGTAGTCAATCTGATAATCCCAAGATCGCGCATCACCGCCGAATTCATGTAAGAAGATTACAGCTTCACCTGCGCCTCTATCGCGGTAATACAGATTAATGCCCTGATTGGTGAAAGATGGCATGTTATTTTCCTGTCTACCTGTTTTCGGTTTTCGTTTTAGATCGCCTGACTACTCTGCCTTCAACAATACAGCATCGTCAAATCAATGGCAGGGGTGAACAGGGCAATGGGAATGCTTGCGCATTTTATTGGCTTTTTGGCAATTTTTCGCTATGTATCTCAGCCTGAAACGGCACGCTGTCCATCAGCTTTGCCAGAGGAGATAGTCACAGCTGAAAAGGGGTCAGAGTGTGAGCACAGATATCTATGGTATCCATGACTGGGGTGAAGGGCTGTTGCGGATTTTGGAGAATGGCCATATCGGGCTGTGCCATCCTGAACGGCCAGAGGCTGAACCGACAGATTTGCTCAGCCTTGTGCAGAATCTTAGCCAGCGCGGCATTGCCACACCTGTTTTGCTCAGGGTCACTGATTTTCTGAAACGCCGTATTGAAGAAATTAACCTCAGCTTTGCCGATGCGATTTCTGAAATGGACTACAAGGGCCGGTATCAGGGTGTCTTTCCAGTCAAGGTCAACCAGCAGGCTGAGGTGATTGAACGTATTGCTGATTATGGCCATCCCTATAATTTTGGTTTTGAAGTCGGCTCCAAAGCTGAATTGCTGATTGCGTTGTCTTTGAACTTGCCGGCAGAAGCGGCAATTATCTGTAATGGGATGAAAGACAGCGAATTTCTGAATCTGGCGGTCTCCTCTTATAAACTTGGCTTTAATATCTTCATTGTTCTGGAAAGCCCTCGTGAGTTAGAACTGGTCCTAGATGTTGTGAAAAACACAGATGTGCGACCCCAGCTGGGCGTGCGCATTAAACTGACCAACACAGTTAGCGGAAACTGGGCAGAATCAAGCGGTGACAGATCAACTTTTGGTCTGACCATTGCGCAGATTATGGATGTGATTGAGACGCTGAGGGCGGAAGGGTATCTCGATTGTCTGTGCCTGCAGCATTCCCATCTGGGCAGTCAGGTCCCCAATATTATAGAAATCAGAAAATCAGTTCAGGAAGCCTGCCAGTTCTTTGCAGAATTGCGGCGTGAGGGTGTTCCATTAAGCTACCTTGATCTGGGCGGCGGGCTTGGGATTGATTACACAGGTGAGAAAACAGCGTCAGCCAATTCAATAAACTATACCCTGCGTGAATATTGCCTGAATATCATTGAAACTGTCAAAGATATGATGGATGCGAATGAAGTTGAGCATCCGGTTATCATCACAGAAAGTGGCCGGGCCTGTGTGGCGCAGTCATCGCTGCTGATTTTTAATGTCTTAGAAGCAACACATTTTGACAGTGAGATTGAGGTTATTGCCCAAGATGATGATCATCCTTATCTTCTGAAAATGCTTGAAATTCAGACCTATTTGACGCGCGAGCGTGTACAGGAATGCTGGAATGATCTGAAATATTACCGTGATGAAATCCGCGCCTTATTCAGGCGTAATCAGGTTTCGCTTGCGGTCACAGCGCGTTCTGAACGGGCTTATCTGTATCTGATCATGAAAATCAAGCAGGTGCTGCGCGATCCAGAAGCAATGACAGAGGATATGAAACAGGCCCTTGTACAGGTTGCCGATATCTATCATTGTAATTTCAGCCTGTTTCAGTCTCTGCCTGATGTATGGGCGATTGACCAGATTCATCCGCTTGCCCCACTGCAGCGTCTGCATGAACCCCCGCAGCGTGTTGCGATTCTAAGTGACATTACCTGTGATTCAGATGGCAAAATCGATAAATTTGTTCTGGGTGANGGCGTATCCGATACGCTGCCGGTTCATAATCTCAAAGCTAATGAGGACTATTTTCTGGGCGTGTTTTTCATTGGTGCATATCAGGAAACACTCGGCGATTTACATAATCTGTTTGGCGATACCAATGTGGTCACAATTGGTTTAGATGACGCTGGCGGATTTGAAATCCTCAAAGAACAGGATGGGGATACAATTCATGAAGTGCTGTCCTATGTTGAATATGAGCCAAAACGTTTATTATCGTCATTCAAAGCGATTGTCGAAACAGCTGTGAAAAAAGGTAAGGTTAGTCCGGCAGACAGGCGCCAGATGATCAAAGCTTATACAGACAGTCTGAATGGCTATACCTATTTCGAACATTCAGATCACTAAGTTGAGCTATCTGAGAAACCCAGCGAAAAAAGGTGTGATATTCATGACCAAGATTCTTGTTATTGGCGCTGGTGGCGTCGGATCTGTTGCCACACATAAAATGGCTATGCTGCCAGATGTGTTCAGCAACATCACGCTGGCCAGCCGCCGTGAAGTGAAATGCCAAGACATTGCAGACTCTGTTAAGGCCAGGGTGGGGCGCCAGATTCAGACAGCTGAACTTGACGCGGATGATACAAATGCCACTGCTCGCCTGATCGAAAAAACCGGAGCTGAACTGGTGGTGAATCTAGCTCTTCCCTATCAGGATTTAACCATCATGGAGGCGTGCCTGAAAGCTGGCGCGCATTATCTGGATACAGCGAATTATGAACCGGTTGATGAAGCCAAATTTGAATATCACTGGCAGTGGGCCTATCAGGATAGGTTTGAAAAAGCTGGGCTAATGGCCCTGTTGGGTTCAGGTTTTGACCCCGGCGTAACCAACGTCTTCACCGCCTATACAAAAAAACATCTCGTCAGCCAGATGCATACCCTCGATATACTCGATTGTAATGGCGGTGATCACGGCCAGCATTTTGCCACCAATTTTAACCCTGAAATTAACATCCGCGAAGTTACCGCCCCGGCTCGTCACTGGCAGGACGGGGGGTGGGTAGAAACGCCTGCCCTGTCAACAAGGCACAGCTTTGATTTTCCGAAAGTTGGTTCCCGCAAAATGTATCTGATGTATCATGAAGAGCTTGAATCATTATCAAAACATTATCCTGAACTGCAGCGTGCCCGTTTCTGGATGACCTTTGGTGAGTCCTATTTAACGCATCTTGAGGTGTTACAAAATGTCGGGCTGACATCAATTGAGCCTATCCTATATGAGGGTCGTGAAATTGTGCCGCTGCAATTTTTGAAAGCTGTTCTGCCTGATCCAGGTAGTCTGGGGAAAACCACAACAGGCAAGACCTGTATCGGGACCATCATAACAGGCCAGCAGGACGGCCAGGAAAAAACCGCCTATGTTTATAATGTGTGTGACCATGAAGCCTGCTTTGCTGAGGTGGGATCACAGGCTGTCAGTTATACAACTGGTGTGCCAGCGATGATCGGGGCAGCGCTTATGGCGACAGGCACTTGGTCGGGCAAGGGCGTGTTTAATATGGAACAGTTTGACCCTGACCCGTTTATGGCGATGCTGAATGACCATGGTCTGCCCTGGCAGGTCAAAACCCTTGACCAGGGTCTCCCCTTCTGAAGATGGCGTGATTTCATAAAATGATGATGCAGACCAAAACAGCTGGACCCGGAAGCTTTTCAGGATTTGATTTATCATCTGTGCCCAGCCCGTGTTTTGTGACTGATATGGCGCGCCTTGAAGATAATTTGCGTCTGCTGAACGCTGTGACGGAGGCCTCAGGTGCGCATATTCTGACAGCTCTGAAAGCTTTTTCTCTCTGGTCAACAGCACCTCTTGTGAGCCGGTATTTAGCAGGCGCCTGCGCCTCTGGCCTGTATGAAGCCCGTTTGGCGCGCGCCCATTACAGCGGGCTGCTATCTTGTTTTTCCCCGGCTTATAAAACTGATGAGATGGACGAGCTTGCAGGCTTATGCGATCATATTATTTTCAACACGCCGCAACAGATTAGCCGGTTTTCAGGTCAGGCAACTGCACAAGGAGCAGAGCTTGGTCTGCGGGTGAATCCCTGTCTGCCGCAGGGGGAAGTTGAAAAATATGATCCTGCCGCACCACGGTCGCGTCTTGGCACGCCAGTTAGTCAGCTTGCAGATTATCATTTTGATCAGATATCCGGCCTGCATATCCACAGTCTATGTGAACAGGGTTTTTCTGAACTGGCAAATGTGATCAGTGTGGTCAAACCGCTTCTGGACAGGGCTGGCGGCCGGCTGTCCTGGCTCAATTTGGGGGGCGGGCATATGATCACAGCCCCAGACTATGACCGTGAGGCGCTGATTAACTGTCTGTGTGATTTGAAGCAGCGCTATGATCTGGATATCTATCTTGAACCTGGAACTGCAATTGCCTTTGATGCAGGTATTCTGGTTGGTGAGGTCATGGATATAATGGAAAATGACGGGCCGATTGCTATTCTGGATATTTCTGCGACCTGTCATATGCCGGACGTGCTGGAAGCACCTTACCGGCCAGCCCTGCTGGCAGAAGCAGATACAGGAACTGGCGTGCTTGTGCGGTTGGGCGGGCCAAGCTGTCTGGCTGGTGATGTTATCGGTGATTACTGGTTTGAGCATCTGCCTGTCCCCGGTCAGCGGCTTGCGTTCTTGGATCAAGCGCATTATTCCATGGTGAAAACAACAACTTTTAACGGCGTGCCGCTGCCTGCCCTCGCTTTATGGGACAGCCGCACAGACAGCTTGCAGCTGCAAAAACAATTTAGCTATGAGGATTTTGAAGGCAGATTATCATGACGGGGACAGATGCCACATGGGTCACCCAGTTCTTGGGGGGAGAGCTGACAGCAGAGGAAAACAGGTTGGAAACCGCAGCTTGTGAGATTATCCCCTGTGGTCTGGAAAAGACTGTGTCATATGGCAGTGGCACAGCTGCTGGCCCGGCAGCAATCATTTCGGCCAGCCATCAGCTAGAACGTTTAATCGGCGAGGATGAGGCTTGCCGTCACGGGCTGTACACTCATCCGGCACTTGACTGTTCTGCCCCGATTCCTCAGGTTCTGCACAATGTTCAGAAACAGGTGTTTGCCTGTATTGGGCGTGGCCATATTCCGGTTACGCTGGGCGGCGAACACAGCCTGACTTATGGTGCGGTTAAAGGACTGCAGGAAGGTCTTGAACAGCCTTTTGGCATTGTGCAGATTGATGCCCATGCCGATCTGCGCACTGCTTATCAGGGAGAGCCGCATTCACATGCTAGTGTGATGCAGCTTTGCTGTTCGGCAGATATTCCTTTGTTCCAGCTGGGCGTTCGGGCCTTATGCCGAGAAGAGGTAGAGGCACGCAGGCAGTATAATGTAGGCTATTGTGATGCGGACAGACTTGTCAGACAGCAGCTCTCTTCAGTGACGTTGCCGGATAATTTTCCAGAATTGGTTTATGTAAGTTTCGATCTAGATGGGCTAGATCCGGCTGTTCTGCCCGCAACCGGCACGCCTGTCCCCGGAGGCCTGGGGTTCTATCAAGCTCTTGATCTGGTCAGCTCTGCCTGTTCNGGTCGCAAAATTGTCGGTATGGACATTGTTGAACTGGCCCCCAGCCCGGCGCATCCGGCCAGTAATTTTACCGCTGCGCTTGTCACTTATCATCTGATTGCATTGGCCCTGTCACAGCGTTAGGACACGGTCAGGGCAGGGTTGCCAGCTTTTCTGTTAACAGATTTGCCAGCTCACTGTCCGGAGGCAGGCCAGCTAATAATTTAGACCAGCTTTCACGCGCAAGAGGGATATTGTTTTCGCTTAAAGCGAAATGCCCTCTGAAGAAGAGCCATTGTGGATACGCNTGAANGCGNNGCTTGTCGNGGACTTCATTCNGCTCAAACAGTTTNCCNATNCGCCGNGCATGCTGNTCACTCTNGCCAGATTGCANAATTACTTCAGATAATTTGATCAGAACAGCAATATCTGACTTGTCCAGTTCAGCTGCTCTGAAAAGGGCGTTGATTTGCTCATCTGGCCTACCCAGCACCTTGTAAGATCGGGCCAGCCGCAGCCAGCCCTCGCGATCATCAGGGCTGTCTTCCAGCCGCGCCGCCAGCCCGGCGACCATACCTTCGATCATCGCCTGCTGCTCTGCTGCAGACATTTGGCTTGAATCAGCCTCACCTTGTGAGGTGCTGGCTTTCGCCTTCTCTGGAAGGTCAGGTGCCGGCAGACCGCCATCATNTGCNGCTTGCCGGATGCTGTCTTCCAATNTCTNTCGCCAGGGCGCNTTGGGCGCAGACAGCNGGTANAGATANGCCCATCTGTCAATGGCCAGCTGATAAGCTTCATCTTGATAGGCCGCAAGACCCCATAAAAANAGCGCGCGGGGCTCATTCGGCTCCACCTGCAAAATCTCATTGANCAGCTGGCGGGCAGGGATGGTCACCNGGCCGCCAGCAGCTCGGCTCAAAGCTTCGGCNATCATNGCCTTGATATCTGCTGCGTCANCGGANAGCGATAGNGCGTTTTGCAGCGCATCAATCTCAACTCTGCTGTTTCCAGTTCTGGCTGCTGCAAGTGCTAGCTGCAGCCAGGATGCAATATCATCTGGGTGTTTAGCAGCTGCCTTTTGTGCAGCGTTGAAGGCGGTGTCCAACGCTTCTGTTTCTGCCTTTGTTTCTGCCTGTTTCTGGGCCAGTTCAGCTGTTCGTTTATATAAGGGCTGGTCAGGTAGATCAGGCCGGCCATAAAGTCCGTATAACAGCCCGGCTGCAGCGGTGATTGCAATACATGCGGCGGCTGCATGACGCACAGGAAGGGCTGGCTGTGACTTTGCAGTGTCACCTGCCTGATTTATCTGCCTGTCTGCCCGCTTTTTTTTATGTCGCCCTGTTTCCTGATTTGCAGTCTGATGCGGGCGGGGGCGGCGCATTCCAAAGATAATTATCAGTCCACCCCCTGTCAGGATCAACACAGGGGCCAGCCATAACAGCAAAGTTTGTGTTGATACAGGGGGACGTAACAGCACATAATCACCATAGCTGTTCTGGATACTCTCCAGAATTGCAGCATCACTTGCTCCTGTCTGCAGCAGGCTGCGAACCTCACGGCGCAGATCCTTTGCAAGATCGGCATCAGAATCATCAATCGACTGGTTCTGACAAACCAGACAACGAAGCTGTTTTGACAGAGCCCGCGCACGGTCTTCTAATATCGGATCAGCTAGTTTCTCTTCTGGTGTGAGGGCCGCTGCCGGCCAGCCAGTCAGACTGTAAAAAAAGGCACTGAAGAACAACAGCACAAAAAATGTCCGTATTATTTGTACTCCCGTTATCTGCCTCATCTGGCGTTTTCAATGGCAGGCCTGATCAGCCTCTCCATAACTCCTTTGTCAATCGGTCCGGCGTGGCGCAGAATAATTTTGCCCTGCTTGTTGAGGATGTAGGTTTCAGGCACTCCATAAAGCCCCCAGCGCAAAGCGGCCTGGCCGTCAAAGTCAACAGCAATCTGGCTGAACGGATTTCCATATTGCCTAAGAAAGGCATCGGTATCTTCCGGCTTATCCTTATATGCAATTCCGATCACTGGCAGCTGCTGGCTCAACGCTTCTAGCGCAGGAGCTTCAGCCCTACAGGGCGCGCACCAACTAGCAAAGAAATTCACCACCGCCACCTGACCCGATACAGCTGAAAAATCCAGAAAGGAGGCTGTGTCAGATAACAGGGGCAAATCTGTCCGTGGCGGGGCTTTGCCGATCAGAACAGAGGGAAGCTGGGTGACATCACGGTTTCCAGACAAAGTGGCAAGAAGGGCCATCCCAGAGATGCCCAGCAAAATCACAAAGCCCAGCAAGGGGAGTATAAAGGACAGCCTAAATTTCATTGTAGGGTTATCTTCAGCATTATGCAGGCTCTACTGTTGTCTTGAGTGCGGGGCGGGGGCGGCGCAGAATGGCAATGCCGCCGCCAAGGGCCATGAATATTGTGCCCAGCCAGATAAAGCTGACCAGCGGCTTGTGATAAAGTCGCAGCGTATAACCCTTTTCAGCATCCCCGTCGCCTAGCACGATGTAGTGATCACCGCTAAGTCTTGTGCGGATAGCAGCTTCTGTTGTGGTTTGACGGGCTGCCGGATAGAACCGCTTCTCAGGATATAAAGTTGTTATCTGACGGCCATTCTCAAAGAGATCAATAATAGCAGTTTCTGTCTGGTAATTTGGCCCTTGGCGGGCTTCAACACCGGTGAACTTTGCTTCTTGTCCGGCCAGCATAATGGTCTCGCCTGGCTTAGCACGTGTTATTACCTCTGTCTGAAACAGGCCTTCTCCCAGCGCACCAATAAGAAAGATCACCATACCAAAATGTGCGACCCACATGCCCCAAATAGGCCCGCTGATAAGCTTAAGCCGCTGCAGGCGCGCACCGGGTCCGAACGGCTTTATACGGGAAAGAAGGTCACCGATGACAGAAATGCCTAGCCAGCCGGCAAGGCCTAGACCGGCTATTGCAGCCGCAGACAGGCCACTTACAAGGCTCAGCCCTGCAAGGCTAGCAAGGCTGGCACCGATGCAGGCTGCTGTAAGGGTGGTGCGGGCAGAGGGCATTACACCGGACCGCCAGACCAACAATGGGCCAATCGCCATACAGATAACTAACATTGACATCACAGGGGTGAAAGTGGCGTCAAAATAAGGTGGTCCCACCGTAATACGCGCGCCCGTAGCCACTTCAAGCGCCAGCGGGTAAAAGGTGCCGATAAGGACAATTAATGTGGCAGCTGTCAGTAGGAAGTTATTGGCGATCAATCCGGCTTCGCGGCTAATTAGCTGTGTCTGTGTGGAACTAACTAGCTGTGGGCCACGCCAGGCAAACAGCGCCAGCGGTATCCCGATAGCCACGAGTAGAATCCCTAAGACGAATACGCCACGTGCCGGGTCACTGGCAAAGCTGTGTACAGATGTCAGCAGTCCTGATCGCACAATAAAGGTGCCGACGAGGGATAGCGAAAACGCAATAATGGCTAACAAGATGGTCCAGCTTTTCAGCTGCCCTGTTTTTTCAACTACCAAGCTAGAGTGCAGTAAGGCGGTTGCTGCCAGCCAGGGCATCAGCGAGGCATTTTCAACTGGGTCCCAAAACCACCAGCCGCCCCAGCCCAGCTCATAATAAGCCCACCAGCTGCCCAGCGCTATGCCCAGGGTCAGCGCACACCAGGCGGCACTTACCCATGGCCGCATCACCCGTGCCCAGTGTTTGTCAACACGTCCATCGATTAATCCTGCCACAGCAAATGCAAAAGCCATCGACAGGCCGACATAGCCCAGATACAGCATCGGTGGATGCATCGCCAGTCCGATATCCTGCAGAATAGGGTTGAGCCCGCGCCCGTCCACAGGAGCAGGATCAAGCCGCGTAAATGGGTTGGATGTAAACAAGCTGAACGCCAGAAA
>PBLM01000006.1 GCA_002721775.1 Rhodospirillaceae bacterium
ATAATTAGGAGANAGTTTNATGCCAATTATTGAATGCACCCTGATAAAAGGTTATGATAATGAATCCCGAAAANTGTTATCTGAACNGATTACGGATGTTGCATGTGCCACCACTGGGGCTGACCCNGAACTGGTGATAGTTACNATTAAAGANGTNGATNNAGANAACTATATGCGGGGNCGGAAAAANCGCAATCCTGCNNCACCNCCAAAACATCCTGAAAANATTNTCANAGAATTTCTTNCTNATATGGAANAGCGCAATTTAGATGCNGCATCATCATTTTTGAGCGATGATTTTGTGATGACTTTTCCNGGTGGAAATTCCTTCACTANCTTAGAGGAATTGGTTGAGTGGTCAAAAACGAGATATCAGAANGTTAGCAAAACGTTTGATGGTTTTGACACATCCCTGCAAAATGGCTCAGCTGTTGTAACTTGNTTCGGAACACTGAATGGCACTTGGCTTGATGGAAAAACTTTTTCTGGAATCCGCTTCATTGATAGATTTGTGACCAAGGATTCACAAATTATTTCTCAACAAGTTTGGAATGACTTAGCAGAGAGTAAAAATGGTTTCTGAATTAAAAGACAGAGTGATTGATTATTTTAGAGGCGTGGATACTCAGGACATTCAACTTATTCTCTCAACCCTCACGAGTGACTGTTATTTCGCTGTAGAGACTCATGGAGTGAGTATGCACGGCTCAAAAGCAATTTCACAAATGTTTGAGCGTCTCTGGGCGAATCATCAATGGGTAAAGCATGACCAATTTGAGTGGGTAATATGCAAATCAGAAGAAGCAATCGCTGTGCGATTCCAAGTCACTAATAAGTTGCTAGATGGTCAGTTAGTGCATAAGTCGAACTGTAATTTTTTTAATTGTACTCAAGGTCTTTTCTCAGAAGTTCGAGTATATATGGCAGGGAAAAATACACTGGATCAAAATCATTAATGATCATACTGGGTTGCTGCGTCTAACATCGCTTTAATCATTTGATCGCGTGGAACTGGTGAAATAGGATAAGCTTTTCGGCTATGAGTTAATTCTGTATCCAACAATAGCTCAATCTTCTTGTAAGTGAGTGGCCCCGGGTTAATTATGGGAACATTGAGCTTTTTAGAGAGATGGCTATGAGATTGATGCATAGTGGTTGAACCTAGAACTATTATTTCAGCGCCATCTTCTTCAATGGCTTGAAGTGCAGCACTTTCAAGCATTGGAAAAATTTCTTCTTCTTTCCCGCTAAGCAGAGCCTGATTGTCAGGGGCAACATCAATTGCTCGCACTGAAGCTAAAGCATTTTCAACGCCGAGTTCAGTAAGAGTTTTCATGTAGAAATGCTTCCACTTCTGCCACATTGTAACAATTGAAAATTTGTTCCCCAACGAAAGTGCGGTAAGCATTGATGTTCGACCTGGGCCAACAACTGGTATAGAAAGCACAGAACGGAGCGCTGAAACACCAGAGTCGCTCATAGTATCAACGCAGACTGCCGAGAAACCTTCTTTTTCAGCACTGAGTCCAGTCTCTAAAACTCCAATATCTGCCAAAACCATATCTGCTTGACTCACGTAATTTCGAGGAGCTGCTTTTACAGGCCTAAAAGTGAAGGAAAGATTACTAGATACAGGTATCGCTTTGAGTTGTTCTCGCCTAAAGTTTAAATTTTCCTCAGACATAGGAAAAGGAACAATAACCAAAACCTTTTTCAATTAACTTGTCTCCGTATTGCTTTTAGTATTTTCTGGATCTGTCGGTGTTAATTAGACATTTGCTATAATGAGAATACCATGTTCGATCTCTCAAACAAAACGGTGTTTATTACAGGTATTGGTTCAGGAATTGGTTTAGCAACAGCCCAAGTGGCAATTAAACTAGGTGCTAGAGTCTATGGGACAGTTTTTTCTGAAGAACAGTCAGAAAACATAACCAAATATATTTCAAGTGAATGTATATACAAAGTCGATGTTAAAAATTCAGATGAAATAGCTTTTGCTGTAGATGATGCGGCGAAATGTTCAGGTAAGTTAGATGGCATTGTTGCTGTTGCAGGTATTTTATCACTGCAAGAATTTACAAAAACTGATGATACAATTTGGCACAATGTAATTGATACAAATTTATCTGGGTCTTTTTACTCTGCTAGGGCTGCTATTCCGCACTTGCAAAAGCAAACAGCTGGCTCCATCGTTTTTGTTTCAAGTCAGATCGGTCTGGTGGGCCACCCGCTTGGCGCAGCTTACGCTGCATCGAAGGCAGGTATTAACGGTTTAACAAAGTCTATTGCTGTAGAATTAGCTCCAAATTCTATTAGAGTAAATGCTGTTGCTCCCGGCCCAGTAGTGAGTGATATGACCGCAAAAGCGCGCGCGGATGAAAAACGCTACAATTCCCTTTTGGCTGACATTCCTATGGGTAGATTTGGACAACCTGAAGAGATTGCAACTATTATTAATTTCCTTTTGTCAGAAGCTAGTAGCTTTATAACTGGGCAAGTAATTGTTGCTGATGGGGGTTTTACAGCCCATTGATTGATAGGTTTTTTGTCTTTAGCTTTTTAGACCTAGAAAAAAAATATAAGTTTTACTAAGTGAGGAGGATATTGGTTATGGGTGACAACAATTTGCCACAAACAGCTTCTGAAGTGGAACAAGTCCTTAGGTCATTGCAAGAAAAAAGGGGGTATCTCCTCCCACATCATGGTTTGCTGGCTATCTCTTCGCCAAAGCTTTTAGATGCTTACGATGCCACATATACCCACATGACTCTTACAGATCGGGTTCTGAGCCTCTATGAGAAAGAGGTAATCTGGTTAATAATTTTAGTCTCCACTTCTGAAGCGATCGCTACACACCATATTGATAGGCTCCGTAAATCAGGAGGTGGGGAAACTGATTTGGAAGCGGCAATATCAGTAGCTAGTTGGGCTAATGGCGCAGACTATTTTAACTTTGTTGAAAAACATTGGGGACCACACTTAAGTGGTTTCAATGGTATAAATAAATATCGTGAGGGTTTAGACAAATTAACCCAGCACTACAATATAAACCAAAAAATAATTGAAATCGGCTTGGCTGCAGCCCATCAGTGCCACAGACGCTGGGATTGGGTTGCCGAACATATAAAAGGAGCTTATCAAGCAGCTGCAGAGGAAGCAGCGATTGCTGAGGGTTTGGCATTAGCTATGTTCCCAGGTGGTGTGCCAAACTTTGTTGATGCCTGTGATATTTGGCGCAAACTAATTCAGGATGGAGAAGTTTCCGCGAGTCCGCCTTATAAAGCTTGGGCTAGCCTTACTGGGCAAGGTGGTTTTGATGAAGCTGTCGGCAAAAAATAGAAATGGTGGATAAGGATTGGACACACATTATTATAGGTGCCGGCGCAGCTGGTTGTGTTCTTGCTTATCGTTTAGCAAAAAACAGTGACTTCAACGTACTGCTTATAGAGGCTGGCGGCACTGGATCAATGGATCCCACTTTAAGTGTTCCGATGATGACGACAATTCTTTTAAGGGGAAACCGCCACGTATGGCAATATTTGACAGATGAAGAAAGTGGACTTGAAAATAGGAAAATATCACTACCCAGAGGAAAAGTATTAGGTGGTTCGACAGCGATAAACGGTATGGTCTATGCCCGTGGACTTGGAATTGATTATGACACTTGGGCTCAATCCGGTTTAACTGATTGGTCGTGGTCTAATGTCCAGCCCTATTTTTTGAAAAGTGAGCGTTATTGTGGAAAAAATCCGGGCGAGTTGCATGGCAAAACAGGGTTCCTCACTGTATCTAGCCGTCAAAATTCGCTTTCTCCTCTTGTAGAGGCATTTGTAGAGGCAGGAATTGGCGCTGGCTATCCACGCTGTTTGGATTTTAACGAACCTAATGCTGAGGGTTTTGGATATTATGACTTTACTATTCGAAAAGGGAGACGAGAAAGTGCAGCATCTGCCTTTTTAAATTCAGCACCAAAATTAAAAAACCTTCATATTGAGACAGGCTGTGAAGTTAAAAGGATCGTTTTTAAACGCCAAAGAGCAAAAAGTGTAGAGGTGGTGCAATCTGGAAATACAAAATATTTTACTGCTGAACAGGAAATTGTTTTATGCGCTGGCGCTATTGGAACCCCCAGCATTTTATTGCGTTCAGGTATAGGAAACTCAGACGAATTGGAGAGTGTAAATATCAAAACATTTTTTCATGCGCCCGAGGTAGGAAAAAATTTGCATGATCATGTACTGGTCAGGGTTGGTTACAGTGCTCCTGAGGAAGTTACGTTACATAAACTAACCAGAGTCGATAGGGCTGCATTCGCATTTTTCCAAGCATGGTTGTTTGGTTTGGGCCCAATGACAGTTTTTCCCCTAGAGGCTGGTGCTTATATCAGAACCAAGGGAGAGGATATACCAACAATTCAAAGTCACTTTATGCCTGCTCTATCCAGCGCGACGTTGCGTTTCAATCCATTTCAAAGCCTAGAAAATAATAAACCAGGTTTTATGGCAAACGCTTCTGTGATGCGCCCTTTTAGTCGAGGTTTTATTAAGGTAACGGGGCCAGAATTGANAAACCCACTAAAGATTCGCCTGAACTATCTNAGTGATGAAAGAGACATAGAGCATCTTTTAGAAGCAACTGAAATCCTCAGAGATGTGTTTTCTCAGAGACAATTTGATTCTTTTAGAAAAGAAGAACTTTCTCCTGGTAAGGAAATTAAAACCAGAAAGTCCATTTCTACTTGGATTCGCCAAAGTGCTGGCACCGTCCATCACTTATGTGGAAGCTGTCGGATGGGTGTNGATGAAAACGCTGTTGTGAATGCTGAACTGCAAGTCAGAGGCATAGATGGCTTAAGAATTGCTGANGCATCAATTTTTCCCTCAATTCCATCAGCAAATACAGCTGCACCCACTATTATGGTCGCTGAAAAAGCTGCTGAATATATGCTTAATNGGAAATAAAGCCATCACTCAGTAATGAGTGATGGCTTCTATCAGGCCTTAAATAGACTGAATTTTGTCGTATGTGCCTGCTCCAAATATATCATCGGCAAGCTTTTTAATTGCTGGCTCTAGAGTTCTCTGAGCTGCTGATGCATCAAGCATCGGCGTGGTATCAGCGCCGTTCAATTCTCTCCATTTTGCAAAATTTGTCTTTTCAGCATCCTCTGTTGCTCTGAAGAAATCTTGAGGCTCAAGCTCATTGAATGTATCCACCAAAATCGATTGTTGTTCTTTAGACAGGCTATTCCAAGCACCAACATTCATCATCTGCTTGTCTAAGCCAATGCCCCAATCATTTTGATAGCAATATTTTGTTACCTCATAGAACTTTTGGCTGATCATTAAGTTCCCAAGCGTCGCCATGCCATCGACGACACCTTGTTGTAANGCTCCATAAAGTTCATTAAATGGAATAACAGTTGGTTTGGCGCCAACCTGCTCGAGTCCCGCAATTACGCCTTCTATTGAGGGTGCGCGGATTTTCATGCCTTTGAGATCATCAAAAGAATTTAATTTCTCTTTCGTGAAGAGTTTCCAAGGCCCAGCCCTTGCGACGCTTAAGTACCGCAAACCAGAGTAACGTTTTTTTACCGCTGCATTTAGTTCATCGTATAGGAGCTCATTAGCAATTTTTTGCGCATGATTTGAGTTTCTAGCAAAATACGGAGCGTAAAATACATCGAATTCTCTTAGACCTGTGTAAGCGCCATTATAGATGTGTACTGTACCAAGTGCAGTTCCATCTAAGACGTCCTTGCCACCGCCTATTGTGCCTGCTTTAATGTCAAAAGCTAGCGCGCCATTTGTTCTTTTATTTACAAGATCTAACCATTTTTTGGCAAACTTGTTAGACGCGCTATCTATATTTCCGGCATTGCCATAAATGAGCATTTTTGCCGCCATTGATGGACCAGCAACGCCTGAAAGTAAGCCCGCGATACCCAAGCTTGTTATTCCTTGATTAAAGGTTCTTCTTTTCATTTTCTCCTCCTTATAGTTGGACTAGCCAAGTTTTCTGCCGTTCTTCTTTTTGTATATTTTATCTATCGAAGACCATGTCCGGCAGGAATAATGTGATCCCAGGAAAGTAAGTAATTATTAGGAGCACAAATACTAAAATTAAAAAATATGGGATAGCTTCTTTAAATATTTCAATTACGCCAACACCCCCGATTTGAGAGATTATAAATAAGTTTAACCCAATAGGCGGTGTTATCATCCCAATCATTAAGTTAAGCACCATCACAACACCAAAATGGACTTCATCAACCCCCAAGCCACCTAATAGTGGAAAAAGGACAGGTGCGATAATCAACATGATAGGTAGGATTTCCATTATCATTCCTAAGATAAGAAGAAGAATATTGATCATTAAGAGCAACACCCAAACTTCTGAACTTATGGCCAACATTGCGTCGGTAAGAATGATTCCCAAATTTTCTTTTACTGCGAGCCAAGCGAAAATTTTAGATGTCGCAACCGTAAGCATTATAACTGATGTTGCGATGGCTGCATGAGACGCGGCTTCAACTATCTGTTTGAAACTCAGGTTCCGGTAAAGAAATAGTCCCAAGAAAAGAACATAAAATGCAGCAACTGCAGCGGATTCAGTTGGCGTTGCCACGCCAAAAATGATTGCCCCGACAATAATTCCTGGAGCGATTAAGGCAGGTATTCCCTCTTTAAATGAAACAGCCTTCTCTGCCGTTGTTGCCTTTTGTTCGACGGGGTAGTTTCGTTTTTTACATATCCACCATGTAACCACAAACATGCCCACAAACATTAAAATGCCTGGCACTACCCCACCAAGGAATAGTTGCCCAACAGATACGTTTACAATAGCCCCTAGAAGAACAAAAGATATTGACGGGGGAACAATTGGGCCCACAGTTGCAGCAGAGGCTATTACTGCGCTTGAGAAAGCTGGTTTAAAGCCACGCTTCTTCATTTCTGGTAACAAGACGGTTCCAGTCGCTGCAGCATCAGCTAATGCGGAACCTGAGCATCCTGACATTATAAAATTAGCTGTGACACCAACATTTGCTAAACCACCATTTATGTGCCCAACCAATGTTGCCGCAAACCCAACTATTCTGCGTGTTACGCCAGTAACATTCATCAGCTCACCAGCGAAAATGAAAAGAGGTATGGCGAGCAAAACAAACGAATTTACTCCCGATGTCATTTGTTGAGCAAATAAAACCATCGGAGTAAAATTATCTGTAAATTGAGCGAGGACTAAATAACCAAACCCCGCAATTCCAATAGCCCAAGCTATTTCCATTCCAAGAAGGGAAAAAACGAACAATAAGGCAATCATGGAAACCAGTAACATTTAGCTTCCTTTCTCAACACTTGTTTTATAGGTCTGGATTGTAGATATCATCAGGCGCGTTTGATAAAAAAGCATCAAAATGCTTCCAACTGTGACAGGTGTGAAAAGCCATAAAAAGCTCCAGCCTGTTGATAACATTGAGCCACCGGCTTGTAATTTTAAAATGGGAATGCTGTACCATATGAGAGTGCCTAGCATTATAAGCACAAGACAATGCATAAACGTTTCTAGTATTACCCGGGGCTTTGGGGCAAATTTGTCAATAAAGTGTGTTACACGAATGTTTCTACCTCGCTTTGTAGCGACAGCAATACCAAGGTAAGTCATCCACAAAAAGAAGACCCTTGGCGCCTCATCTGCCCAGAGTGGAGGTTCGTTAAATACATATCTCATAACAACAGCTACAAATACGATTGCTGCTATGGTCATTAGTAGCAGCCCGGAGATGTAATGAAGCGCTTTTTCTAAAAATTCATCTAGTTTTTTTAAATTTTCTATATTTCCCCCCAATCTCTCTTGGAAAAAATCAATTTGATTCGGATATGTTCCGTAAAGTGTTCATCAAATAAAAATTTAAATCAATCACATTTAACTCTCGCAATTTCTTATTTATCCAACTTGTTTGAAGACATTGATTTCTAAAAGTGACTTAGTTCACTATAATTTTTTTTATTTTTGATTAAAATGAACGCATGATGGAGCGAACTGAAAAACTAGCCAAGTTTTGCGCTGAAACGACATTTTCTCAGTTAGATTCTCAGGTTGTTGCGCGAACAAAGTTAATAATTTCAGATACAATTGGCGCAATATTAGGCGGAATTGTTGAACCTGAGGTAAAAGAGTTCCTAAAAATTCGTACAGGCCAAAAATCGAAAGGTCGAAAAGTAAAAATAATTGGGCTCAAAAAATGGGCTGAACAGTCTGATGCTTCTCTTATTCATGGGATAGCAGGCACAACGTTAGAAATGGATGAAGGCAACCAATTTGCAAAGGGTCATCCTGCAATACATGTTTTACCGGCTCTTGTTTCGGCAGTTCAATCACGCTTTTCATCTAAGAAAATTTCAGGCCAAGAATTTTTGAATGCCTTTGCTGTTGGTTACGATGTTGGGGCGCGAATCGGACTCGCTTGTCAGCTGAACCCTCATATGCACCCACATGGGACATGGGGTGTCATAGGTGCTGCAAGCGCTATTGGAGCCCTTTTGAAATTTGGCCACCATGAGCATATGAAACTGATAAATATTTCATCAAGTCTCACTACAGCTTCAAGTCGAAAAACAATGCTTCAGGGAGGCACTGTGCGTAACGTTTATGCTGGACTTTCTAATCAAATGGCGCATTTAGCAATCGATTTAATTCAATCAGGCTTCTCTGGAGAGAAGGATGGAATAGGTTCCGTTTTTGGTAACGTCGTATCAGAAAACTTTAATGATAATTTGTTACTGGAAAAGTTAGGGCAACGTTTTGAAGTAATGCGCAATTATTTCAAACTGCATGCATGTTGCCGTTTCAATCACGCAGCACTGGATTGTTTGCATGACTTGATGAAGGATCACCGAGAATTATCTGATGTCGGGCAAATTTCTTTCATTGATGTAGAGAGCTATAGTCTTGCTGCGGAATTAGATGACCCTCGACCCAGAAATATGCTTGCCGCAAAATTTTCAATCCCTTTTGCTTTAGCAACAACCCTTGTAAATAAAAACTCTCAAGTTTTGAGTTTTGCAGGTGACGCGCTGACAAATGAAAAAACGATGGCATTATCAAAAAAGGTGAACGTTAAAGAAATGTCTTCAATGACAGAAATGTTACCCCAATTTAGGCCTGCAAAAGTCACTATTGGTCTAAAAAGTGGTAAAATTTTCCATCATTCTGTCAAAACTAATAAAGGAGATTGGCAAACTCCTTATTCAGCAGATGAGTTGGAGGATAAATTTTATTCACTAGCTAATCGCAGTCTTAACCAAAAAAAGTCAGAGACGCTTTATGACAAACTTCAAAATTTAGAGCAAATTTCTGATATGCGGGAACTATTTCAATCTATTTGAAATTGGAGCTGAATAGAAAAGCTAACTTGCTTTTTGGGTAAATAGCTTAACAGTCACTTTGCCCATACCGCCAAAATCAATTCCAGTATCAAAACAATCTAAATATGGAATGGTGACGGGCAGCGGATCTAAACCTGAAGCAACTCTCTCTTTAGCGATCATTAATGCAGGTTGAATACGCGCCAGCATTCCCAGACATAAATTTGCTGTAGATTTTTCAGGTAAAAGTTTCCCATCTATATCAAACACAAAGGTTTCATTTTCTTTGATGAAGTTTGCACAATGTCGCGCGTGCTCAACTTTTGCAACTATTTCAATTTCAGATTTCTTATTTTCTCTTGTCATCAGCCAAATTCCAATTTTCATCTAGAACAGCTTTTGTTATGACTTCATGCGTTTTTGCCTCACGCAGATATACTTTTACTCTAGCTTTGTTTTTAGCGAGGGTATCATTCGTTTTTACACATTCAAAATGTGTCCATATTCTTGTCAGCGGATTAAGTCCTTCAGAAGCCCGATCAAAACTCATGTAAAAAACTGGCAATACTGGTGCCAAGAGGTGCATACAACACTCGATATTTGATTTCTCAGTTTTCAGTCGGTGACGCATATCAAAAACGGCTATTTGGCCTCTTTTTACCCCACATGTGCACCCGTCATCATTAATGACTTCTGCCACTACTTCATAATCATCAAGCCAAGTCACACCAAGTCTTCGGCGTCCTGACAGAAGATTTTTAACTTCTGGTGAGAGTTGATTGAAGTCTTCCTCGCTGAGGTCCAAGGCTTTAGAAAGCGGCTCCTTTAACTCGGAAAGATCATCGTGTTTAAGATAATCTGTTTCATAATGATAAGTAATTTCTTTGGTTTTTTTATTCATATGTGAATTCAAGTTTTAGAAACATGCTATTTTCAAAATTAGTTTGGTTTAGACATACTTATTCGTGTCCAAGGAAAGCGCCAGAAGGGACATTCAGTTGGGTCGATATGTTCAGCCTCTTGGAATGGGACTATTTCTATATCTACGAATCCAATGTCACTCAATAAATTTGGTATATCCAACTCAAAGAGAGGGCGCATAAATGGCTCGTTGTTTCGCCAACTGTGACCCTCAAATATAAATCGATCAAAGGAATCTCGCATTAACCAGAAATCAAGGTGTACAGCTTTTCCGCCAGGTTTCAGAATGCGAAATGTCTCTTTAAGCGTCTCAATAATCGCACTTTTGGGCATCTCATGTAATAGCATTGTTGAGGTGGCTAGATCGATTGTTTCGTCTGCGCAACCTGTACTTCTGGCATCGGCTTGTTTGAAATTTATGTTAATGTTCTGATTTTTTTGAGCTTCGGCCATCCCAAGCTTCAAACATGGCTCTGCGAGATCAAGGGCAATAATTTTACTGTTTGGTGCAAATTCAGAAATTGGACGAGTAGACTTTCCAAATCCACATCCAAGGTCAACGACCGTTCCGGTCCATTTTTCCCCTTCGTTTGAATTAAATAGTGTCTCTGCAAAACGATAGTGTAAGTCTTTATGATTGCTGCCCAACATAGGGGTTGTCGTTCTAGCCCCCCGTTCATAGATAAACCCGCCCACGGGACCAGACCAAACGCCACCAGGTTGTTGATGAACATCTATCTCCTGATAGTATTCAGGAAGTTCAAAATTTTCCGTTTTTTCAGGCTCATCTCCAGTAAAATCACCTATTAATGAATTACAACGCTCCTCGTGAAAAGAATGAAGACCGTATGCTCCACTATATTTCAGTTTCTGCAGATGGCGTTCGCAAAATGCAAAAAACTTATAATCAGTTTCATCACCAATTAATTCATCAACATCTTTGACGCTCATATTATTGCGTTTGATTTCTTCAAGCGCTAAGAATTTTTCTCTGACTTGAGGGTAAAGAGATTGTGTCCATTCCATTTTCAGAGAAAGTATAAAGTCTTGTGAATTAACGAAGTCTCTCTCTAGCATTAGTGCACCTTTTTTATTTAAATTTGTTCAATGTTTCTTCGTCTGGACTTTTTGAGGCCGCCTTACCTTTGAGCGTTTCCATCAATACAGCAGAAAAGTTGGAGAGCATTTCTTGCCGGTTGGCCCGTTCTTGATCTGATGGTGGAGCGTCAATTTCATTTTTTGCCACTATTTCATTTTTTGCCAGAAGAGTTTCCAGACGCTCTATCTGACACTTCGCCACCCATAGCTCGTTAGCTAGAGCCATACTGAATGCCAGTATTCTATCTTGTACCGGGTCATCGAAGAATGTCTGCTCATCTTTTTCAGAACTTCTTCCGTCAGGAGATTTTACTTCTTTTGACATTTATTAATAATTCTTGATTTATGTTGTTCTATATTCATATGTTCAGATTGTCTCTTTAGCATGAGACTGCAAATTTCACTTGTCAATTAACATAAAGGTAGTAGATGGTTATCTTTTGTCCAAGACAAGGCAAAGAAGCATCTGATTGAAATAAGCCTAAATTTTAATGCATTCGCGGAGATGAAATTGAAGGTAAAAAGAGGTTACGTAGAAACTGCCTCTGGGCAAATTCATTTCTGCTACGCTGGCGATAAATCAAACCCGGCCATCTCGATTTTTCATCCCTCACCCGGTTCAGCTCGTCAGCTTCATTTCTTAATTGAAGCTCTTTCAAAAAACTTTTTTGTATATGCCCCTGATACTCCGGGAAATGGTTTGTCTGACCCTCTGGATAAAGAAGTTCCAGAAATAGAGGATTATGCTTATGTTCATCTTCTTGCGCTTCAAAAGTTAAATATTAATAAAACGCATTTATTTGGATCACATACCGGAGCAAGCATAGCCGCTAATATAGTNAAGATTGAACCAAAAATTGTAGANCGATTATTTCTAGATAGTGTTGGTTTATACTCAAGCAGTGAAAGAAGTGCTCTTTTGAAAAACTATGCCCCAGCGGTGAAAACAAAGATCACTGGAGAACACCTGCTTTGGACATGGAATTTTGTCCGAGATCAATGGTTGTTTTGGCCCTGGTATGAGCACAAAGCTAAAAATAGGCTAAATCGAGGACTGCCTGATCTGTCTTATTTGAACGACATGTGTGTTGATGTACTGCAAAGTTTGCAAACATATCACCTGTCCTATAGGGCTGCTTTTCGGTTTAATAAGGAGGCTTGTTTTAGAAGCATTGATTGTCCAACAACTATTTCTTCAAGCAAAGACGATATGCTGTTCAAGTATTTTCCAAAGCTTCAAAAAATTATACCGAATTCCTCATCAATGATCCATGAAGGGTGGCAAGATAAAAAATCCGCTTCAAAAACAGCTAAATTAATTTTTAGTGAAATATAGATTTAGTGCTTTCACAAAAAAATTAACAAAAATCATTCTTTAATTTTGAATTTAAAGGAGGTGAAATTATGGGAAAGCTCCTAAGTCAAAAACAAATCAACGAATATGAACGTGATGGATTTGTGTGTCCAATTGATGTTCTTTCAGAGGATGAGCTTCAAACTTGCAATTTAGGTATAGAAAAATTTGAAAAAGATAGCGGCGAAGAAATTGATTTTCCCTATAAATCTAGATGTCACCAAATTTTCTCTTGGGCAGATCATTTAGTACACCACCCTAAAATTTTGGATGCTGTGGAAGATGTCATTGGCCCAAACATTCTTTGTTACCATGCAACATTATGGGTCAAGCCAGCGAAGTCAAAAGCATTCGTCCGCTGGCATCAGGATGGAACTTATTTTTTTCTAGACCCTGCTCTTCATGTTACAGCCTGGGTTGCTCTTACTATTGCAGATGAGGAAGCTGGCTGTATGAAAGTAATTCCGGGCTCTCACAAAAATGAGTTTCTTAAACATGATGATGATGATAACCCAGAAAATTTAATCCCCAGAGGGCAGGGCCTAGCAGAAGAAATTGATACGTCACGAGCAGTCAACATGCCACTAAAAGCAGGCCAAATGTCACTCCATCATACAAAACTTTTTCATGCCTCATTCAATAATAACCGAGACGGGCGAAGGATTGGTTTCGGAATAAGTTATATTCCGACTGAGGTTCGGGATATTGGTAAAACGAAAGCCCATGCTTTGCTAGTAAGAGGTGAAGACACACATCGAAACTTTTTGTCGGAGACGCGAATGAAGGAAGAGGGTTCAGAAAGCCAAAAATTCTATCACACCTCTCTCATGAGACAGTTTCGAAAAAGGCAAGATGATGGGGCTAAATATTCAAAATTTAGGATGGAATAATCTGAAATAAAAGTAAAAATGAATATAAAGCCATTTTTAGTTGCAGACTAATTTTGGTAACTTTTGCTTGTTTTATTTTTTGCTTTGAGTTTGTGGCTTCCTTGAAATTAGGGTGGTTGTGATGAGTGATTATGGAAAAAAAGGACTAATTGGTGTATTAACTCCGCAGGCTAATACAACCGTTGAACCAGAGTTTTGGACGTTGTTACCAACAGGCTGGTCTTTGATAAATACTCGCCTTACCTCAAAGAAAAAAACAATAGAAAGTCGCTTGGTGGATTACACAAAAAACTTTCAGAAAACCGCTGAACAATTCGCAAATGCTCCCGTAAATATAATCGCTTCGGCATGCACGGGAGCCTCTTATCTTATAGGAGAAAAGTCAGAGTTAGAAATAAAGAGTGAGATGGAAAATAGATATAAAGTTCCATTTCTCACAGCCGCATTAGCAACTGTTAATGCTCTAAAAGACCTGAATGTAAAAAAAATATCTTTACTCTCACCTTATCCAGAGACCTTAACAAAAGCCTCAGTTGATTATTGGCAGGGTCACAATTTTGAGGTCGTTTCAATCTCAGGCCCAAAACTTGAGACTGAGGAGTTTCACCCAATTTATGCAATGCCTGGTGGCGGTGTTTTACAAGCTTATAGAGAATTGTCTCATTCTGCTTCAGATGTTGTTGTGATGATGGGCACTGGCATGTCAACACTCACATCTTTATATCAGGGACAAAAAGAAAATTTGAAGGCAGCATTCTCTTGTAATTCTGCTCTTGTTTGGAGTTGTTGTAAAAAGCACGCTCCAAGTGAGACACCTTCAATGGAAACATGGATTAATTCGATGAACTGGAAGAAAAAATATGATTTGTTGATAGGTTCATGAGTTTAAGGTGTAAGAGTTATGTGATTTTAGGTCATGGAAAATACTAATTAAAATAATGTGGTTGAGGGAAAAAAGATGGGACAGGGAATTTACATCACAGTCGTTGAAGGAAAGGGCGATAACGATAAAGTCTCGGCCTATCAAGTTGCTCCAAAGCAATCACAACCAAAGGGCGGCATTGTGCTTTTACAAGAAATTTTTGGTGTTAATGAATATATCCGAGAAGTTTGTGATAATTATGCNGAAAAAGGTTGGGAAGTGATCGCCCCTTCATTGTTTGATAGGGAAAGTCAAAAAATAGAACTTAATTATGATTCTGATGGAGTAGAGCAGGGGCGCGCTCTGAAAGATTCAGTGGATTCTTTTTCCGAGAACGATATTGCTGCTTGCTGCAANCACTTTATGAATGGCTTGAAGCTTGCTGTTGTAGGTTATTGTTGGGGGGGATCATTAGCCTGGCGTGTGGCTTGCCGAAACCCTAGATTCGACGCGGCAGTTTGTTATTATGGTGGAGAAATACCGTCGCTATCATCCGAAAAACCTCATTGTCCAGTTCAGGCTCATTTTGGTCGAAAGGATTCTACTATTCCAATTTCAGATGTTGAAAATTTTATCAGTTTGAGGCCTGAGGTGGAAACCTACATATATGATGCCGATCATGGTTTTAGTTGCCATCATCGAAAACAGTATAATCAATCAAGCGCAAATTTAGCACAGGAGCGCGTTGATGAGTTTCTTAGCCGGCATATCCAAAATACAAATTAAGTTTCGCAATTTGGAGAATAGCAATTTGTGCTTCTTGCAAAAACGCAATTTCATAACCTTATCAGATTCATTAATAAGCAGCGTTTTTAGCGACTAAAAGATAGAGGATTGTGTAAAATGCCAGAATATAAAACCGCACTGGTAACAGGCGCACAAAAAGGCATTGGGGCGGCTATAGCTAAAGCCTTAATTAATGAGGGAGTGAATGTTGTTTTAAATTATTTGGATGATGATAGCACAGTGTCATCCTTAGTAAGAGAAGCAACAGACAAGGGATTGAAGGCCGAGGCAGTTAAGGCTAACGTCGCCAATCGGTCAGAAGTTGATAACTTAATAGATGTAGCCGAAAAATTTGGGGGACTGGATTATGCAGTGAGCAACGCTGCTATTTATCCCAGAACACCGCTCTTGGACATCACGGAACAAGGTTGGAAAGAGGTTTTAGACGTCAATCTGAACGGCTGTTTTTTCACTTTACAGGCAGCAGCCCGCAGCATGATAGCCAAGGGTAATGGAGGCTCTATTCTTACAATTTCTTCTGGCGCAGCATTTAAAGGAGCGGTGAATGGTGCGCATTACAGCGCAAGCAAAAGTGGGTTATTTGGTCTAACAAAATCAGCTGCACTCGAACTAGCCCCTCACAATATCCGTGCTAATGTAATCGCACCAGGTTTAGTGGACACTGATCAACCTCGAGGTGAATTTAGTAATGAAGATATGGAACGGATATGGAAAACGTTGCCGCTAGCCGGCAAAACCGAGCCTTCTGATATCGCTGACCTAGCCATCTTTTTGTTATCCGGTAAAGCAAGTCGCATCACAGGTCAGATTCTCCATGTGAACGGTGGCGGTCTGATGCCCTAATAATCGTTTTCCTCTAAAGCGTTTCATCCCTCCCGATGATTTGGCTGTGCACCAGTTTCGAACGATTTTTTGTCCATTTAATTGCATTACACCTTGCAGCACCAATTTTTTCAGGTTTGAGTGCTTTTAATTCAGGAGAAAACACGCTTAATTCGCCTTGGCCAAATTTTGCATGTTCTATTGAGATATCAGACATATGTGACTGAAATATTTCAACTGTTCTATTTAGGTTGGTTGGGTCTGGTATTATTCGCATAGTGTAGAAAGTTGAAAAAGCTGGCACGCTTCGGTCAAAACTTTTTCGATGGTCTACCTTCATGGTTAATGTTAAGGTTGGGCCACTCTTGCGCAGAACTTTTCCAGTAAATCGGTCGCCAGTTCGCGCCCCAAAAACTGGGTCAGGTGGGGTCATCCAGATTTTAGCATCAAGTTGCGGCCAACCAAACATTTCTCGTCCTACGGTGATTTCTTCGGCTGAGTCACAATATAAGTAAGGGTCATAAAATCCTTCTACACCTTCAAATTGAACTGCTAGAGCTACTACTGCTTCCCGCACTAGACACCGCTCTGGATGGTGAGCGGCAAAATCAGTCCCAAATCCAATATCGCAGATTAGCTCGTGAATTGTAAAACGCACTGGAGAATCTGGAATTATGCCCAGAGGCTTTGGCACGAGTTTAGCCATTGCGCGCTGGTCACAGTCAACAATTAAGGTGACAGAACGTCCACTAAAATTCCAAGGAGGAGGGCCATACAAACTGGATTGCCCAGTTGGATCTAAGGGCGCTGAAAATCCTTTAAGAGTGCCAGTCATTCCAGTTTACTTTTAACCACTGGGAGTGGGTGACGCCATTGCTGCAAAAACTCTAGCAACAAATTCATCGCGTTCTGCAAGCCTATATTCATCATAGGTAGCTGCTTCGACAGGTTCATCTAACCTGGAGAGGTCTGCACCGTTTTTTACCAGAATATCCTCCAGAAGTTTTTGCCTATCCCGCATTGCATAAACCTCAGTCGCTAGCGCTAGCACCACACGCATCATGTCTGATTTTGATACAGCTTCAAAATAATCAATTTCTGGAGAGACGGACATTTTTCTCACCCTTGCTGTTATGGCTTATGACCGATAGTTACATGATAGCGGAATTTTCCCATATAATTGCCTTTTGCTCCACCCCATTCAGAATGAGCCTCTGTCATCTTTGCTTTCAGCCCTGCATCCTGATAGGCCTGTATTAAATCCATTTCGTGATAGTCGCGCCAATACGGTTCGCCGTTGTGCTCAGTATCCCAGTCCATCAAAAATGCACTGAGTGGGTCAAGGCTGTCATAGCTGGGCAACTCAAGATTCGCTAATACGCCACCGGGGGCTAACACACGTGCGGCTTCATTAACTATATTGGTTACCGCCTTTGTTGGCACCTCATGAAGCAGCAGCATACAAAAAACCAGGTCGAAATGATCGTCAGGGAAATCCATATCCTCTGCATTCATTTGACTGAAATGCATCGGTTTTCCATTTTCCACTGCTCGGTGTCGAGCATATTTTAACATTGGGGCTGCTAGATCAATTCCCCAATGTTCTGCGTCTGGTAAAGCATTCATTATGGGATAGCTCTTGTAGGCTGGTCCGCATCCCATATATAGCACNCGTTTGAAAGGTTGGTCTGGAAGCACGCTAACCAAAGCCTGTCCCATCTCATCTCCAGCTTTGCCGTACCGATGCATTGTGTAGGTTGCGACACCTACCTCATAAATTGGGCCGGCTATAGTGTTCTTATGAAAATTACCAGGCTGAAGATGAAATTCATTATTTTCGTAATAATCAGGCATAGTTAGGTTTGAGTTTAGTGTAAGTGAGCCTGGGTTTTGGTAATCGCTATCTAGCTGTTTTTCTATTTCCGTCTTGCGCTCGTTAAGACCGAAAATTACTTCCCGCCACATAGCTTCCTGACTTAGACGCTGTAAACCACGTGATGTCTGATAAAGTGGGTCTGGACCAAATTTTCTCTGCATAAACTTGCTATCGCGTAGTTTGGTCTCGTTTGGGTTTTCTGCTTCACACCAGTTTTCAAATTCCTGTCTCAAAGAAGGCATTATCTGCCCTGCAATATAGACTTTTAGACCTTCTACTAAATCTAGGCGCGCTTGTCGCTCGCGGCTTAGGCGCAAATCCATTTTAATGCTCCCACTTCTGAANTACTTTTTCTTCCGATTAAAAGTTTGCACCCCTTGTTATCTTTTGTCTAGTTTGAGCAAACGCAACTGTTATGAATTAAATTATCATATCAATTGTTTGTCCTGTTAGATTCTATGCCTTTTCAATTGCTTCTTTTTCTATGCTAGACTTGCAATAAAAAGCCTTCCTATGCTGAAAAGTTCAAGGAGTAACGAAAATGGCTAATACCGAAAAGGTTAAAAACGGCTATTTCAAATGCGAATGGGGTCAATTGCATTACCGTTCAGTGAATCTAGACAGTAAAAAACCTTTNCTGGTCATGTTGCATCAATCGCCCCTCTCCTCTCGAAATTATCAGGCTGCTTTACCATANCTTGCAGATCATTTTCGGGTCGTTGCTCTTGATACGCCGGGCTTTGGCCAATCAACTCCACCTAATCGAGTTTGGAGTGTGCAAGATTATGCAAAGATCGCTTTACAATCTGCTGATGTGTTGGAAGTTGAGCAATTCTATCTGTTTGGGCGTGCAACCGGCGGGGTTTTTGCTTTTGTCGCTGCCCTATTATCTCCCGAAAGAGTAGAAAAGTTGGTTTTGCATGGAATGCCTGTCTACACAGAAGAAGAACGTACTGACCGGTTGGCTAATTTTGCCCCTCCATATGAGATTGATGATGATGCTGGACACTTGCGTTGGATTTGGGATCGTATTCATTCAGAATACCCNTGGATAGATGGGCATTTGGCAACGCAGTTTTGCCGGGATTTCCTAAATGCTGGACCAGATTTTGCAACTTCTTATCGTTCTATCTGGAAGTATGATTTGCCAAAAGGGTTTGCCGCTGCTGGAAATCGACTACCCTGTCCGACCTTAATACTTGGTGGTGGAGCAGACCGTATTGCTTACATGCATGAGCGTGTTAGGTCCCTTTTTCCGGATGCGGATGAAGTATTTATGCCAGAAGCTACAGACTTTGTTGCAGAACAGAACCCAGAACTTTTTGCCCGTATCGTTGGGGACTTTTTGGCTAGCTAACATCCAATAGCACTCTTTACTAGTTATTGTGGCTCCCTTTTTTTATTGCTAGGATTGCTTTATGGGAGAGCTAAGTAAAAGTGAGCAACAAAAGCTCAAGCAGGACTTTATTACTGGATTTTCTATTTTAGATGCAGATGGCCAGAATAGCGGTATTGCTGGGCACTTGACTGCGCGTATTGGCAGCAGTGAAAAGTTACTTGGCCATCAATATGGGCTAGCTTTTGACGAAGTTGATGCCTCGCAGGTGCGACAGGTGGACTTTGCCCTTAAGGCTGCCCAAGATGGTAAAGTTAGTCCATCCCTAGCCTTTCATGTAGCCCTATACAAGAATCGTTCTGATATCGGAGCTATAGTGCATAGTCACCCGGATCAGGTGATTGCCTTCAGCGCTACAGGAGCTCGGTTCGAGCCTGTTTTTCAGAGTGCGTTGATGCTGCATAACAAGGTGGCCCATTACGATGATTATGATGGTATTATTGAAAATGAAACACTTGGGCTAAAATTTGCTGAAAAGCTAGGTGACGGTCNGATATTGTTGCTTAAAAACCACGGTTTAATTGCGGTGGGGCGCTCGGTTCGACATGCTGTTTGTGCGGCGGTTATCTTTCACCAAAACTGTCGCATCCACTTACAGGCGTTGTCTGCTGGCAGTGTTTCTGGCTTTTCTGATGTTGGGGAGATAAAAAATTCATTAGAGCAGGCGGAGAAATTTCTTAATCAGGAACGGATTATCGACATGCGCTGGGAACAATTGGCCCGCAAGGCAAAACGACAATAAAGGGTGCGCCTTTATGCAAAAAAGTAAATTGAACCAAATGGGGTTATCACTTGATGATTGGGAGATGTTGGCTGAACAAAGTGGCCTTGATATAACCCAGTTAGAAAAGCAAGAGATATATCAGGCTTACTTGCGCGTTCAAGAGCTGGTAAAGCGCTTTGATCAGATAGTCGGCTCAGAGGCAGAGCCGGCAGCAGTTTTTCTAGCTGAGAATTTTAGTAATGAGCAACATTAGCGCATCAGAAATTGCTCCGCTCTCAGTTTTTGAATTGTCCAGATTGCTAGCAGCTCGTGAAATCAGTGCGGTGGAAATTGCTGAGGCGCTGATTAATCGGATCGAGGAAAAAAATGAGACATATCGCGCTTTTCTCACAACTAGTTTTGAGCTGGCTTTAAAACTAGCTGCGCGATCAGATGCGAGGCGCGTTAAATCAGCCCCTCTCAGCCCAATTGATGGAATTCCCGTCGCACTTAAGGATGCTTATGATACTAAAGGTATTACCAGCACTGTTGGTTCAGGCATGTTGCGTAATCGCGTGCCTACAGAAGATAGCGCTGTATGGGAAAAACTGAATCAAGCTGGTGCGATTTTACTCGGCAAACTTGAGTGTACTGAATTTTGTTTAGGTGGCCCATCATTGGATGCAGCATTTCCAAAATCGCTCAATCCTCATGACAAAAAACGATATACTGGCGGCTCATCAAGTGGTGCTGGCGTGGCACTTGCAACTGGAATGGTGCCTGCTGCAATGGGGTCGGATACAGGCGGCTCGATACGCATTCCAGCCTCTTTTTGCGGCGTTTCTGGAATAAAACCAACTTATGGATTAGTGAGCTTGCGTGGCCTTTTTCCACTTTCTGGCTCATTGGATCATGCGGGCCCAATGGCGCGGACCAGCCGAGATTGTGCTCTTTTGCTTGATGAGATCAAGGGGTTTGACCCGGCTCACCCAACCAGCAGCAAGCGGCAGATTGCTCCAATCTCTCCAAGTCTGTCTGGAGATTGTCGTGAATTAGTTATTGGTCATGTTACCAACTTTACTGAATTGGAGGGTGTTTCCGAAGAGAGTCAGGCGGCTTGTTTGAGAGCGTTAGAGGTTTTTGCAGACTTGGGAGCTAAAATAAAAAAAGTGCAACTGCCTAGTCTCTGGGATTATACAATTGCTAACACTGTCATTATGACAGCCGAAGCCTATGCTATTCATGCTGAACGGTTTGCTGCCAATCTGAATAAAGTGAGTGATCTAACTCGTCATCGGATTGCTCTGGGAGCATTTTTAACGGCTGAGAATTATATTAAGGCGCAAAAAGCGAGGCGAGCTCTCTCGCAAAAGACCTATGAATTGATGAGGTGTCATTCATTAGATCTGCTCTGCTATCCGGGGATGATGGGTGATCCTCCAGAAATTGATAAAGTTGGCCGATATTATTATTTAGATTGGCCGCTAATAACCTCACCGGCTAATTTGACAGGGGCTCCAGCAGCTTCGGTGCGCGTGGGTTATTCAGTTGCCAATATGCCAATGTCTATTCAGCTTACTGGTAAACTGTTCGAAGATGGAAAAGTACTTTCGGCTGCTCATGCCTATGAGTTGGCCACACCAGAATTTTCCAAAATTATGGAGTAAATTAATGCTTGTTCGAAGACGNTTTATGGATATGCCTTTTGGCCAAATTCACTATCGGGAAGCCGGTACATCGGATTTACCTCCGCTCATGCTGCTACATGCCTCTCCTGGTTCCTCCAAGCAATTGGAATTCCTTATTGAAAAGCTTGGTCAACAATTTCATGTGATTGCCCCTGACACAATGGGCAATGGTGACTCAACACCACCAAAACAGGAACAGCCTGAAATAAGTGATTATGCTAATGCGATGATAGCTTTCTCCGATCAATTGAATTGGGAGAGAATGCACCTTTATGGCACCCATACCGGAGCACGTATTGCTGTCTGTATGGCTTTGCATGAAGGGGGACGTATTGACCGTCTCATATTGGATGGGTTCGGCCTTTACACACCAAAATCCTTAGATCAAATCTTAGAGGTTTATGCGCCCTCTATGGAACCAGATCAACAAGGCTTGCATGTCATGCAGGCTTGGCAACTCTGCAGAGATCAATATATCTGGTTTCCTTGGTTTCGGAAACAAGCAGAAAAACGTGTGCCTCATGACTTACCAAGTGCTGAATTTTTACACCATAAATTTGTTGAGTTACTCAAAGGCATTCGAAGCTATCATAAATCCTATAAAGCAGCCTTTCGCTACTCCATGCGTGAATATGTTCCAAAGTTAGAACAAACTACGCTGATCACCTGTGCTGAAAATGATTTAGTTAGACCAGATTATGAGGAGGCTAGGATGCTTTTGGATGGTGCTGAAAGTTGCATTACGCCAGGGGTGCGCAGTGAGGAAGATGCTGCTAAAACTGCTGCTGCTTTTGCCCAATTTCTGCTTGGTAATTGAGAAGATTTTTACATTGCTGTTGGTTTTATGACCGCTTTGCGACTACTATTAACGCTTAACAAGCCGCTAGCACAAATCATGATTATTCCAACCATATCTGCTAGGTTTAGCGTTTCATTAAAAATAAAATAACCAAAGCCAAGTGCCCAGACTATGCGAAGGTAGTCTAGTGCCCCAATTAGCATAGAGGAGGCAAATCGATAGGCCAAAATGATTAATGAGTGCACTCCTAATGCCACTACGCCTAAAAGAATTATCCAAATCCACTGGTCTTCTATGGGCTGGCGGAAATCAGCAATGCTGGGCAGACCAAAGAAAATTACACCAGAAAGAGTTAGATAAAAAATCACAGCAAAATTGGAACTACGAGCAGGCATCCTACGCACAGCTAAGTTTGTGCAAGCTGCTAAAAATGAGCCAATAAGAACCACTAGCGCATCAAAGTTAATGCCGGATACATCTGGCTTAAGGATAATCATGGAACCAGAGAAGCCCAAAAAAAGTGCCAGCCAGCCCTGTTCAGAGACTTTATCCTTGTAAAGCACCGAAGTTAAAATCATAGCTATGGTTGGAGTTGTAAAATTAATTGAAGTAACAGTTACGATTGGAAGGCTACGCAGGGCAAAATAGAAACAGGCCATAGAACAAATTGAAAAAGTGGCGTGAACCATATGTGCCTTAAGATCAGCTGCGAGCAATTCCTGTCGGAATTTTTTAAAAGATAAAAATGGAAGAAGCACAAGTATAACTAGCCATGAGCGCCAGCCTAACATTTGAATTGTGGTGAAGTCAGCTTCAGCCAGAAATTTGATCGCAACCGCCATTATGGGGATCAAGACTGTATTGCCTAGCATCGCCGCGTACCCCAAAATAGGGCGTGGAGGCAAAATTCCTGAATGTGTGGACCCTTTACTCAAGGTACTTTACGCCAGATTGGGCCGCGCGCCCGCACCGGTTCTAAAAGGCTCTCATCAAAAGGTGGAAGATGATAGCCTTCAGGCTGAGGTGGGCGAGCTTCATAGCCAGTTTTTTTCTCTAAAATTTGGCGGATGTGCGGGTCAGTATAATAGGCGGAATAGCAGGCTTTCAAAACTGCTTCAAAGGCATCTGGTTGAGTGCTCTCAATGGAACTGAGGCAGGCTGTCTGTCGTTCAGTCGATAGAGCTGAAAAATCATCAGGCAATTCTGCTATCATTATTTCAAGATATTTATCGGCCTGTTCAAACAGGCTGTCTAATAATTCGAGGAAACGCTCAGAAAGTCCGTGCTGACCCGCAGCTGGCCAACCAGTTGTATCGCCGGGTATAAGGCAGTCCAACATAGCTTTAATGGTCTCTTCGCACATGGCATCTCTCTGGTCAGGCTGCAACAAGTCTTGCACTCATTAAATCTGCAGCCCTTAGAGCTAAGGACTGTAAAGTAGAAGTTGGGTTGACTGGGCTGGCAGTAACAAAGACTGAGGCGTCAATTATTGTCAGATTTTCAAATCCATGCACCCGCCCATCATTTCCTGTGATACTTTTTTTATCACAATTTCCCATTCGCGCTGTCCCCATGAGGTGAAAGCCTGCTTGTTCAGAAAGGGGCGTTACCACTATTTTTTGAGCTCCTGACTTGACGAGCCACTCGTGCGCTCGCGCAATACCAAAGTCTCTCATTTTTAAGCTATTTTCACCCAGTCGATATATCATGCGCGCCGTTGGCATTCCAAATTTATCTAAGCGGCTCTTATCCACTTCAATTCGATTTTCTGCTTCCGGCAGATCTTCACAAGTTATCGTTAGGCTTATCGAACGGCTAAAAGCCGAATTAAATTCGGCATGATGTTCTGCTCCCCAAACAAGCCTTTTTCCATAGCCACCAAGAGCCGTGCTAAGTGGGCCTTGGCCGCGCAGAACTTGCATCTGAAAGCCGCGAAGAAAACCTCTGGATTTATCTGTTTCGTAGAATTGTTGACTTACTATTGAAGTTGCAAAAGGCCCGGCATAGCTCTTTAAATCCTCTTTAAAATAACCAGTCACTATCGCAGTCGGGTGCAGCATTAAGCCCTGACCCAGTTTTTGATTATGCCATCCTGCTATTGACCGGAGAAGAATATTTGTGGAGAGCGCGTTGCCAGCCAATACTAGCTCACTACAATTTATTTTCACGCTAGTACCGTTCTGGTTTATGACCTCAATCCCTGTTATTTCGCCATTAGTGGCCGTGATTTGTTTAACAATCGTGCAAGTTGCTAGTTTTACACCCGCCTGTTTAGCTGCTCCCAAATATGCAATGTCAGCAGTTGCACGCGCATGGCGTGGACATCCAATTCCGCATGGTCCGCAATTATTGCAAGCCCCTCTGCCAATAGTTGAGGCAGTACTGTTTATAGCAGCATCAGAAGGCCACCAATGCCAGCCAAGTTTATTCGCGGCCTCAGCCAACATACGACTTCCGGTGCAAAATGAAAGTGGAGGATGGACCCGCTCTGCTCTAACTGGATTGGCTGGATCGCCGGCTAGGCCCGACACACCCATCATTTGGTCATTGATATCCATATAGGGTGCGAGATCGTCATAATTTAAAGGCCAATCAGCTGCAATATCATCTTGGCTGAATGAACAGAAATCGGAGGGGCGAAAGCGCGGAAAATGTGCTCCCCAGCGAATAGTGCTGCCCCCTACAGCGTTGAAAAAAGCCGGCTTAATGGGTGTTTGGCTCTCATCAACAGGATAATCAGCTGCGGATCTACGTACATTTGGATTAGCATGAAAAGATTTCTGTAATGCTAATTCCCAGTCATTTTTCTTACTAGGAGCGTCACGCTGGTTGACGAAATCTCCGCGTTCAACCAAAAGGATGCTTAAGTCAGGCTGNAGATTAGCNAGGCGCCAAGCAAAAGCAAGGCCGGTCGCACCTGCCCCTACAATCACAATGTCGGCAGCCTCATTCATTCTCCCTCCTATGAATTGTTGGTTGGCTCGGCTTAAATTTGTCGTGCAACCAACTCACCTTCATTAATTGCGTCGTTTACACGGCGCTGGGCCATAGCGTCCCCAATCAAATGACAAGGTTTACTATTACAAAGGCTATGATATAGCTGGTCGTTTGCTGAACCGCCCTGCACCATCACTACGGCGGAAATATTTTTGAATGAGGTCTTTTTGCTGGTATATACATCGCGTATCACAACTTGGTCGTTNTTTATCAACAACAATTCACAATCTACATGAAACTGAACTCCAAGTTTTTTTAGCATCCCATGAACCTTGCCCCAATCTCGACTAGAGGCCAAGTCTGGTGAAGCTTGACCAAGTTGGGTCACGAATTGCACAACCTTGCCTTGACGGGCAAGGATTTCAGCAACTACGGCGCCCTGACGTCCTCCCATAATGTCAAAAATTAGAATCTGCTTACCTAATTCTGGCTGCTTTTCGAGCAGTTCAGTATAACTATAAACATGGGTGCTGTCGGCGCCAGGTAGACATTTTGCATTCCATTTTTCTGGATGTAGCATTGTCCAGCCATGTTTCAGGCCAGTGGAGCCAGCTGCGATTACGATCTCATCGAATGTTTCTAAATCTGCTTCCCTAACTTTATGATTGAGAATCACCTCTACATTTTCTTCGGCGACACGGTCTTTTAACCAAGAGACAATCCCAATTAGCTCATGCCGTGATTTGGCTTGAGCCCACCAGCGCACTTGACCACCTAGCTCAGCTCTCGCTTCAAATAAGGTAACCTGATGGCCGCGTCTTGCCAGAGTCCAGCTAGCGCGCATTCCAGCTGGTCCACCACCCACAACAGCAACCTTTTTTTTCTTTTCTATAGGAGGCAGATTATATTCATCCAATTCCAGTTCTTGCCCCGCGGCAGGGTTATGAATGCAGCCTAATGGAGCTTGCGCAAAAATACGTGACATACACCAATTTGCGCCAACACAAGGCCGAATAGTATCGGATTTCCCATTCAGTGATTTTTCAGCCCATTTTGGGTCAGCCACTAATGCTCGCGCCATTCCTACAAAGTCACACTTTCCTTGAGCCAGCCAAATTTCAGCGTCCTCGGGACTAGTAATTCTCCCAACACCTACTGTAGGAATGTTTAGCTCCGACTTAATTCGGCCTGTTGCATCTAGCTGAAAACCATGCTTTTCAGGAGCAGTTGGATAAATCAGCATTCGATTGATATAGGTTCCATGGCTGAAAGAGATGTAGTCTATTAAACCTGTCGCCTCAAACTCGCGAGCAATGTCGGCCCATTCGTCAGGCCCGAGCCCAGCTTCATGTCCATCATCTGAATTCAGTCGCATTCCCATAATCATTTCTGGACCAATTTCGGCCCGGGTAGCTTCTAGAATTTCTGTTACAATCCGCATGCGATTCACTAGTGACCCGCCAAAACTATCTTTTCGAAAGTTTGTGGCTGGAGATAAAAATTGATTAAGAAGGTAGCCATGTGACATGCCATGTACTTCTACACCATCAAGCCCTCCCTCACGCGAATAGCGTGCGGAAAGTCGGTAGCCGTCAATAATCTCATCAATGTCTGCTGCAGTCATTACATGTGGCATTTCTCTATAAACCCCGCAAGGGACTGCTGATGGTGCCCAAACTGGCAGGCCATTGGTAATTCCATTGGTCTGGCGGCCTCGATGCCATGGTTGCGAGAGTAAAAGTGTGCCATAGATATGAACAGCATCAGCTAGTTTTTGATATTCTGGAACCATTCTTGGATCAAAGGCAAAGGCTTTTCCTTTATAAGGCTGGGTAGTTGGATGCGTTGCCATTGCCTCCATGGTTATCACAGCTGCTCCTCCCCGAGCCCGTTCTGTGTAATAAGCAATGTGGGCATCTGTGAAGAGGTGGTCCTTGACCAGCAGTGTTGCATGCGCGGTCATCCAAATTCGGTTCTTAGCGGTTTTAGTTCCAAGTTTGATGGAGCTGCCTAGTATGGGAAAGGAGTTGCTTGTCATTTTGTATCTCGCGGGATTATGTTGCCGCCGTCTCGCAGGCGCAGGCAGCTCGCCATGTGCATTGGTGAAATCTCTTCTGTCTTTGGGCGGGTAGATTTGCATTCAGGAACGGCGACAGGGCATCTAGTATGAAAGCTGCAACCNGGCGGTAGATTTATTGGNGAAGGAATTTCACCCTGCAGTGTTAATCGCTGAAGGTTTGCATCTGGATCTGATGGTAAATGCGCAGAAAGTAATGATTGCGAATAGGGGTGGGAAGGGTTTGAGAATAGCTTGTCTTTAGGAACTTCTTCAACAACATGCCCAAGATATAAAACTGCTATGCGGTCACTAACCAATTTGATGGTTCCCAAATCGTGACTAATGAATAGAAACCCAGCCTCTGTCTCAACTCTTAGCTCTTGCAATAACTCAAGAATGCCAGCTCTTACGGAAAGGTCGAGTGAGCTGGTTGGCTCATCAAGTATTATCAGTTTCGGATTTGTTGCGATTGCCCGTGCAATGCATACCCGCTGCAGCTGGCCACCAGAAAGAGCGCTCGGTGTACGGTTTAGAAAGTCTGTGCTAAGTCGAACCCGCTGGGCCAGCATTTCTGTTCTGTCTTTGCATTCAGAGCGTGAAATATCAAGATGGATGCGCATGGGCTCTGATATTAAATCACCAATTTTCATGCGGGGGTTTAGTGCGCTCCAAGGATCTTGAAATACCATTTGCATATTCTTCCGCAATGGACGCACATGTTTGTCGGACAACGAAGTAATGTCTTGACCATCAAATAAGATTTGACCAGAAGTTGGCTCAGTTAGGCGCAATAGTGTCCTTCCTATGGTTGATTTCCCTGAGCCGCTTTCTCCAACCATTCCTAGAACTTCACCTTTCTGAATAGATAAATTTACTCCATTGACAGCATTTACAAAGCTACCTGAACGTCCTATTGGGAATCTTTTAACGAGATTTCTGGCCTCCAGAATCACCTCACCCATTTTTCAGGTTCCTCCGCAATTTAGTTGATTTCCTGCGGGGTTTTGCAAAATGACAGCGAGCTGTATGACCAGCTGTTATTTGCACTATTGGGGGCTCACCTCTGCAGGCAGAGGTTGCTAGTTCACAGCGATCTTGGCTAAGGCAGCCAGTTGGCAAATTAAAAAGATCTGGTGGTTGTCCGCCAAGCTGATTTTTACTTCCGAGGTGCAGTCGCTCTGGAGTTGCAGCTAATAGCTGTTGTGTGTACGGATGGGCAGGACTTAGAAACACCTCTCGCACCGGACCCTGCTCTATAATTTCACCTGCAAACATTACCGCCACTTCATCGCAATAATGGGCAACTATCCCTAAATCATGAGTAATAATCATGCTGGCCATGTCAAATCTTGCTACTAGATTTTTGAGCAAGTCCAAAATTTGTGCTTGCACAGTCACATCCAGACCAGTTGTTGGTTCATCTGCAATAAGTAGCTTCGGATCATTCATCAAGGCCATGGCTATAAGCACACGTTGGGCCATTCCACCTGACAGCTCATGTGGCCAGGCGGTGAAACGACCCTCCGGGTCAGGAATGCCCACTGCTTGCATCATTTCCATCGCCTTTTGTTTCGATTTGTCTATTGGTCCACCTGAGTGTGTCTGGTGAATGCGCACTAGCTGTTCTCCGATACGCGTCAGGGGATCTAGAGAACTGCGAGGATTTTGCACGACCATAGCAATATCAGCCCCACGAATGGCATTAAGCTCTTCACTGGGTAATGACAATAATTCACGCCCATCAAAATTTACGGAGCCTCCAACGATGCGTGCCGGTGGTCGCAACAGGCCGCAAATTGATTGTGCAGTCAGTGACTTTCCTGCGCCTGTTTCACCAACAATACCAAGGACCTCACCGCGGTTTAATGTCAGGTTTACTTTATTCAGTGCGCAGGCCTCGCGCAGCTGATTATCGATATCGTGAAAAATAAAATGAGTTTGCAGGTCAGAAACTGAAAGTAAGCTCATTTAGATACTCTCCGTCTCGGATCTAAAATGTCTTGGATGCCATCTCCAAAGAGATTAAGACCAAATACCAAAAAAATTAGAGCAATGCCGGGAAAGATTGCTACCCACCATTGACCAGTCACCATAAATTCTGCTCCTTGCCTGATCATTGCACCCCATTCTGGGGTTGGGGCTTGAATGCCTACTCCTAAAAAGGCTAGTGTCGCGCTGATACGCACAGCCCAAGCAGCTCGCACTGCAGTTTGGGCCATGGCCCCTTGAATAGAGTTGGGTAGTAGATGTAGAAAAAGAATACGCCAAGTTGGATTACCAGCCGCAACTGCACTCTCTACAAAAATGGAAGACCGCAATGTTAATACTTCAGCGCGAACAAGCCGGGCAAATACGGGACTATCCAAAAAACCCAACACTAAGACTACATTCAAAAGTGATTGGCCAGTTGCCGCAACCACCGCTAATGCGAGTATAATTGAGGGGAACACGCGTAGTCCGTCAAAGATACGCATAAGCACTTCATCTAGAATGCCACCCCGATAACCTGCAATAAGCCCGACTGGCACTCCTATAAGCACCGATATCGTTACCGCAGGTATTGCAATACCAAAACCAAATTTTGCACCATAAATTACACGGGAGAACACATCCATTCCATTACTGTCAGTGCCGAACCAATGCTCGGAAGACGGACTTTGTAGAATCCGATCCGGATAAGATGAAATGGGGTCATGAGTCATAAACATGCCAGAAAAAAGAGCTAGCATGCCAAAAAGAAGGATGATCATTACGCCGGCAGCTGCAGTCGGGCTTAGACGGCTTACTCCGCGCAGGCGGTTGCCAATTCGGCTAGACAGAGGAATGTCAGTTGTTGAGAGAGTAGACATCTCAACTTAACTCCGACCGGGGCTCAATGATTGCGATAATGATGTCCACTAGCAAAAAAACCAGCACAGAAAAGAGTGCTAACGTGAGCACGTAACCCTGAACAGCAGTAAAGTCACCCCTTACAATTGCGTTTAGCCCGTATTGACCTAGCCCTCCCCACGCGAATACATATTCAATAAGTGACATTGTTCCCACTAACCCAGTTATTTCAGTTCCCACAAACGTGATAATTGGAGTAGCGCTATTGCGGAAAACAATATCGCGCACAGTCTTTGTCTTTAACCCACAAGCCCGAGCATAGCGCACTGCATCCGAAGCAAGAACTTCCAATGCTATAGCTCTTGTNTGCTTAATAATTGGAGCAGCTGAGACAATTGCNAGGCAAATCACCGGTAAGATTAAATGAGCTAATGCTGAATGTGCCGCCTGCCATTTGGCAGTTAACAAGCTATCGATTAGATAACTTCCGGTAATAAAATCGGGTGGGCTAATCATCAGTGATATTCGCCCCATACCCGGAGGTGCCCAGCGNAGCAGATAGAAGAAAACAAAGAGCATCACAAGTCCAAGCCAGTAGGTAGGGATTGAAAATCCAAGCAACGACATAACACGTGTAGCTTGGTCAAAACGGCCATTAGGATTAAAAGCAGCCCGGAGACCAAGTGGTACACCGATGAGTGTGCCGAGACCAATTCCCCAGAACAGCAGTTCCAGTGAAATCAATGAACGTGATGAGATGTCGTCTAAAACTGGTCGATTGGATAGCCAGCTTTCTCCCAAGTCGCCTTGCAAGACATTGCTAGCGTATATAAGAAATTGTTTCCATAGGGGTTGGTCGAGTCCGAGTTCCTTGCGGATCATGTCAAACTCTTCAGCTGTTGCAGTTGGCCCTGCTAATAGGCCGACTGGGTCTAGTCCCCCTACCCGAACTAACATAAAGGTTAAAAAAACAACCCCGACTAAAAGTGGAATGACCATAAGTGTGCGTCGGAAAATAAACTGTGAAAAATTCATGCCTAAGGAGCTTATTTAATTAAATTTAAAAATTTGTTGGAGACCAAAGAAAACATTGCCGCCAGGAAGGGGCGGCAATGCTATCCAAAGTTTTTTACTTCATTTTTAGTTCACGCCAGCGCTCATGCTCATCCGGATAATGTACCCAGCCATTTAGCCTGGGGTTCATTGCCTCGAATGTCGCTGGATAAGTGGTAAGGATCCAAGGAGCATCGGTAACCCACAGCTTCTGNGCTTCATCCATCATAGACAGTCGCTTACCTGCATCCAACTCCTCACGTGACTTGTCGATCAACTCGTCAACCCTTGAGTTGCTGTAAGCTGCTCGATTNGAAACGCCTTTGGAGTGTGAGATGAGATACATGGTATAAACCGGATCCAAAACAATAGGCCCATCTTCCCAAGTGAAGAAGCACATGCTCATCTTTTTTGGTGANCCTTTAGCCCGCATTTCAGAAGTAGTTACCCGGGTTGGCTGAATGGTTACACCGATTTTCTTCAGCATATCTGCTACTTGAATTGCGACAGGCTCCTGATGCCAGAAGGCGTCTGCGTAGAGTAGCTTGATTGGCTCTGAGATGCCGTTTGGAAAACCTGCCTCAGCTAGCAGTGCCTTGGCTTTGTTTGGGTTGTAGTCATAAGGGTAGTGATTTGGGTTATACCCATCAACAATTGGGGGAACTATGGACTTTGCTATATCCGCCTGACCTGCAAAAACAGCTTTGTTTAGGGCATCCTTATCAATCGCATAATTGAATGCCTGACGTACCCGAACGTCATCAAAGGGCTTGCATTTTGGGTTCATTCTGGCAGAAGCAATGGAGCGGCCAGAGGCACGATCTACTTTCACATTTGAGTCTTTCTGAAGATCAACCACTTTCTGAATAGATGGACGATCAATCAAATGAACCTGACCAGTTTTCAGCAAAGTAACCCGGCTAGCTTCAGACGGCACTTCTTTATAGATCACCTTGTCGAAATGTAATTTCCCACCAAAATAATTTTTGTTAGCAACATAAACAGCCTGATCATCTGGACGCAGTGTTTCGAGATGATAGGCTCCAAATCCTGCGGTATTCGACTGCATCCACTTCAATCCCCATGGATCTTCGGTGGTGGCGTGCTTTTTAACTTCGGTCGAATCATAAATTCCTGGAACATAAAGTGTTAGTGCTTTCAGGAAAATTGAACTAGGAGCCGATAGTGTAAACTCAACCTCATATTTAGAGAGCGCTTTTACCCCGATTACATTAGATACTCTAGCTATAAAGTTCCCAGTCCGTTTCTGAGCAAAAGATTTTGACCAACTCCACTCAACGTCATCTGCAGTTAGCTCATTACCATATGGGCTTTTTATTCCTTCCCGCAGCTTGAACACCCAAGTTTTGCCGTCAGGAGATATTTTCCAGCTTTCAGCTAGATGAGGCTCTACACTGGCTGGGTCGTTTTTCATCTGGCCATCAACCATTTTTTTCCCGTAAACGACTAGATTTTCGTAGGTTTGCACAACCACATTCTGAGTGTGAGTTTTTAGTGCATCGCCATCAAAACCCTCCGGAACTTGAGGCGAAGCCACTATTAGCGTTTCTGCTGAAGCAGCCCCTGCCAATGCCGAAAAGGCTAATGAGGCAGCAACTGTAACCAGCAGCTTATTTTTTTGCTTTCGCATTTTATCCTCCCTTTCAACTAGGATTTAAAAACAGACAACTCAGCTTTTTTGAGGATTGAAGAAAGGAACTCGGAAGTCATTCTTAACTTCCTCCAAGATATCAATTACCTCATATTGGGCGTCAATTTGTCTGTTTAATTTTGGCGCGTCTAACTGGTAGCGCCAGTTACTGCCAAACCCCAGTGCCTTATCAACACTGACATAGGTTCCGCAATAAACTAGGAAGTCACGCGTTGGAACGTTGTTTACCCGCTCTTTCAACACAGACAATACGTCAGGCGGTGACAAAAATTTGTCTACACCTACTTCTTGATACAGCCGGCCATCAACCCAGCTACGTAAAACACATTCATCCCAGCTGTCCGCTATATCACTCCAAGCCCATAATTTTGGTGCTAGGTGATTGACACAGGCTTGCTTTGAGCCTGGAATAGAAACAGTTTCAAGGGCGCGGTCGGTATGGTCGCTTCCAACTCCAACATAAATTTGGTCGCTAACGTAAATGACAATTTCCACCTCACCAGAAGTTTGTGTGGATTGTACAAATACCGAATTGCTGGTATCGAGTGAGTGAAGTCCAATCGGATAAATTCTTGGCGCTGGCACATCAACGGCAATATGAATGCCAGATTTTGCAACCTCTTCTTGGTGGGCTACTGCTGACTGAGGGTCACGAGTTGCTGAGCCAAAATTATACATGCGCTCAATTTGCAGAGGTTGCTCTCTAATATTGCCATCAAAATGCTCCAAAGTTACAACCAGCTCTTGCATCATTTTTTTCCTTTCATGAGGCAAATTCTGCTAAATCTAGAAGAACTGGATCAGTTCCAGGTCCCATATGCCGCCGCCACATCCAATAACGCTTCAAATTGCGGTCACCTGAACCTTCTGGGCTAAATGCTTCGCGTCCATGCAAAAAAGCCAGATTATTCATAACCAGTAGNTCGCCGGGGTTAAGCATTGTTTTGAAGTTCAACTCNGGTCGTTCCAANATTTCATCNAAAAAATCAAGTGCTTCAATTTGGGTGGGACTTAGCGGATTTCCAGCCATCTCCATTCCNGGTGTAATCATTACTCGTGCATAATGCACAATTAATTCCCCATTTTTGAATTCTANGATTGGTTTTTGNATAGTTGGGCCTTTAGATGGCCATACATGGGATTGAGGAGCTCGGAAATGATAGGTCTGAAAATAATGACTAAGCAGGTCTGGGCGTTCATTAATTATTGTGCCTAGGATGGATTGAGCGGAAATTATTGTGCTTTCACCACCTTGGTCTGAAGATTGGTAACAAAAAAGCCCCAAATAGCAGGGCGGTCGAGGCTCAAGACAACCGTTATCAGAATGTTTTGCTGACCGCTTTGCGCTAGCTCCTATGCGCGTTGGGTCTGTATTTGCCGCACCTTTATCTGCGACAGTAAAAAGTCGAAGGTCATGGTCAATACCCTGGCGTATAATCTGCCCAAAATAGTTACAGAGAGCCCAGCCTAATATTTCAAAATCTGTTTCTGTAAGCGCTTCAGCTAGGCCAGTATGAAGCACCATAAAACCAGTGCCTTTGTCTAACCTTCCTCGGAACTCTGACATACTCCTTGCTAGAGAGGGTAGGCGGAAATCTTCTTGTGTAATGGTATCTAGTTTTAAATTGTTAGCCCGCACAAAAACTAGAGATTCAGTAATTTCGTTCTGAATTTCTGGGGATAACGAAAAACTAATATTGTTGGATTTTTCTGTTAAATCTCTCGACCGCCAACTCCGGTTGGGCCATTTCTTTTCGCTTTCATTAAAAAGCCTAACGGTGTCCTCAAGAGACGGGCAGGCACTTGAATTTACCTTAGCATTTAAGCCAGCTGATGATGACGGCGACTTGTTCTCCAAAAGACCCTCACTATCCGAATGCAAATGAAATGAATTCGTATCCTGTAGTCTGGGGCACTCAAAAAGCCATTGTCAATGCTTCATGATTGTTTTTCCCAATAAATGATAGTCCTGAGAATACTGTTTTTATTGCCCTTTTATTTTTTGGCAAGTAGGTAATCAGCAGTCCGAAGAGCAAGAGCCTGAATTGTATTAGTCGGATTTACAGCCGCGGCTGTCACGAAAGCTGAACCGTCAATTACAAACAGGCCTCGAACATCATGGGCCTCACACCATTTGTTGATAACTGACTTTTCAGGATTGTTTCCCATGCGAGCAGTTCCCATTAGGTGAAAACCAGCTTCAGGCAATGNAGGGTTAGCAAAAGTTTCATAACAGCCTGCCTGAAGCAACGCTTTTTTGGCCATCTTCATGCCAATTTTCAAGGCTTTTTTTGCAGAAAATGGAATCTTGTAAATCATCCGAGCTGCCGGTAGNCCGTCATCTGCTGTAANTGTTTCACTCAGTGCAACTTNGTTAGCTAGGTNTGGCATATCATCAGAGCATATTGACAGACTATAAACATGGCCAAAGTGNCGNANAAAATCATTATGGTGGTTATTNCCCCACNCAATCCNGCGCCCCATGGAGCCGCTAGCTGTCATCGCGGGGCCATGTGTGCCAAGNGCTTGCATTTTAAANCCNCGTTTGAAGTCGCGTGTTCCATCTGTTTCATAAAAATGATGACTTACAAAACTCCCTGCAGAAATTCCCTTGTGCCCCTCAATCAGATCCTCAAATAAGCCAGATACTCTGGCTAAAGGATGCAGCATTAGGTTTTTGCCGACCAGTCCAGACTTATTGGCTAAACCCTTTTTTTGCATTTTATCTGCTGAAAGTTTTAGCAAGCGANCTGAGCTGACAGCATTACAGGCCAAGAGCACTCTTGAAGCTANCAATTTTTCTTCTTTGCCTGTTCTGTCGAGGTATAAGACACCGCTTACTGAGTTAGAAGAGTCAGTAAGAATTTTGGTAACTCGCGTTTTTGTGAAAAGTTTTGCCCCTGCCTTCATTGCCAGCGGCCAATATGTAATGTCAGTGCTGGCTTTAGCCCTATGCGGGCAATTAAGCTCACAAGGACCGCAATGGTTACATTGGCCGCGCTCACTCCCATAGGGTTGTGAGTTCACAGCCATCTCTGCCGGCCACCATGACCACCCCAATTCATTAAAAGCGTTGGCAATACGTTTTGCCCCCTCTGATAATGGTAAAGGGGCTAGCCTGTGGGGCGCGTCAATCGGGTACGCGGTGTTGCCTGATAGTCCGCTAACTCCCATCATTTTTTCATTTAGTTGATAATAAGGCAATAAATCTTGATAGCTTATTGGCCAGTCTTCACCAACACCATCCACTGTTCGTGTGCAAAAATCAGACGGGTGGAAGCGTGGAAAGTGACATGACCACATAATTGTACTCCCTCCCACAGCAGAATACATGAGGGGCTTTATCTCACTGTCCTCAGCGTCAATCTGAAGATCAAAAGTCAAACGACGCTGGGTTGGACTTGGGCTCCAATGGGTTTGCCGTTTTATCTCCCAATCACTCTCATTTGCTGGGAAATCTCCGTCGTTTTGCCAATCGCCGCGTTCTAAACAGGCAACTTTTAGTCCGCCTGCCGCCAATCTCCAAGCAGCAGCGGCTCCCGCAGCGCCAGCCCCAACGATAATTATATCTAAATTCTTGGTCAGCTCATTCGGCCGATTTTCTGGCTTCATAAATCAATTGCCTTTGCACAAACGTCTGCTTACCATTTTTGTTACCTTAGTGTTTTTTTTAGTTGGGGCAAATGTCGTTCGAAGTTTCCAGTTTGTGCGATGCAATAGACAAAATGATGCTAAAGCATCTACCACCTGAAGAGGTTAGACGACGAGATGCGGCTGGTGAACCACCAGAGCACCTTCTAAAAATTTTTGCTGACATAGGTTTGTTCAATCTGGTTTTGCCAGAAAAAGAGGGTGGTTTAGGAGGCAACTGGGAACAGCTGTCAATTATACAGGAGAGGCTTGGTTATCATGCGACAATGGCAGCTTTGCTTTATAATAGAGTAACCTGCTTTGGGATNATGACTTTGATAACATCTGGCAGCCCAACTCAGAAACAAGCCTGGATGCCAAAATTGCTGGCTGGCAAGGGTGCCTTTGCGCTTGCCTTGAGTGAAGCAGAAGCTGGNAGCGATGCNGGCGCNTTGCAAACACGAGCCGNAAAAANNGGCAAAAATTGGAAAATNACAGGCAGGAAGATTTGGATTAGNGGTGCANAGNCTGCTTTGAAAATGGTAGTTGCGGCTCGCACAGATTCAAAAAGCAGAGGTGGAAAAGGAGTAACATTATTTTTGGTTTCGCCAGATGCTAAAGGCATATCTATGACGCCNTTGGATAAAATTGGAAACCGCTGCTCTTTATCATATGATATTGGCTTTGATGAAGTTTTAGTCTCTGATGAAGCGCGTTTGGGGGTCGTTGGTGAAGGCTTTGAATGTCTCAAAAAAACACTGTTTTATGCTCGTTCTGGATTAGCAGCGGCAGTTGTAGGGACTGCGCAGGCNGCGGTGGATGCTGCTCTGGCACACGCCCGCGAACGCAAACAATTTGGCCAATCGATTGGACGTTTTCAGGTGCTAGCACATAGGCTGGCAAATATGCAAACNGATGTAGATTTGGCGCGTCTTCTTACTCGGGAACTTGCTAAGTCAATTGACGCAGGTAAAGACTGTACGCGCTTATCTGCACAGGCCAAGCTGGTTACCACCGAAACTCTGAAAAAAATAACTGAGCAAGGAATGCAAATCATGGCCAGCGCTGGTTATGCAGTTGAGAGTGATATGCAACGATATTGGCGGGATGCTCGATTATACACTTTTGGCGAGGGCTCGAGTGAAATTTTGTTGGATCTTATCGCACAAGATATAGGAGTAGGAAGAGGCATTCAGAATGACTAAGGCAGATCACACACTTTTAGCAATAGACACCGTTGTGAACCCGCATACATCGGAAATAGTTGAGATGCGCCCAGATTGGTCAGGGCGTTTTCATAAAGGTAAGTTTGGCCGTGATGACTCCGTGATGCAGGGGTATAGCTATGAGGAAATGCTGCGGCAAATGGATTTGGCGCGCATTGAAAAAGCTTTTCTCGTAGCAAACAAAACTGGCCAGTTGGGGCTTCAGGGCAGTTGGCATTTGCCTTATGAGATTGTAGCAAAAGCAATTCAGCAATTTCCCGATCGTTTTTATGGTTTGGCTGGACTGGATCCTACTGAAGGNATGGCAGGATTATACGCCCTGACTGAGGCAGTGGAAAGGTATGGTTTCATTGGTGCCCATGGTTATCCGCATTGGTTTGAGTTGGCCCCAGATAACGCGCGTTGGTATCCATTCTACAGCAAATGTGTAGAGCTAGATATTCCAATATTGTTGCAAGTTGGCCAGTCCCTTGTCTACGAACCAAAGCGACCTCTGCAATCTGTAGGTCGGCCAATTAGCCTCGATCAGGTTGCTTGTCATTTCCCAGAATTGAAGTTGGTTGGAATTCATATAGGTATACCTTGGACAGATGAGATGATCGCCATGGCTTGGAAACATGATAACGTTTACATTATTGCAGACGCTCATGCTCCTAAATACTGGCCGGATAGTTTTGTGCGTTATATTGATAGCTATGGGAGACACAAGGTGATGTTTGGGACTGATTTTCCAGTTTTAGCATTCGAGCGCTACAGACGTGAAGTAGATGATCTTGGGTTAAGGGCTGAGTCCTATAAGGCTTTTGTTCGCGGGAACGCAGAGCGAGTTTTCAAGTTGTAAAAATGATTATAGATCTGCCATTTAAAGAACGTTCTTTAATAACAAAAATCCAAGAGAAACACTTTTCCCAAACCATGGATTTATGTTTTTCCCGTCATCCTTATTATCGTANTCGATTTAAACAAATGGGGCTCTTGCGAAGTGATATAAAAAGCTTAGCAGATATTCGTCTTTTACCTGTAATCTCAAAAAAGGATTATGCTGCAGAGCCTGAAGCCTTTCGTCTGGAAACTGAAGGCCTGGAAGAAGAAGCTACTATTCATTGGGATGTAATGCATACTACGGGTACAAGTGGTGGAAGGCCCACTCCTTTTTATTCGACGAGCTATGATTTCTTTAATACGCTTACTGCTAACCGCAGAGCTTTAGAAATAAGACAAGTGCGTGACACTGATAGTGTCGCCAATCTCTGCCCAATGACTCTTTATCCCTATGGAGCTTATCACCGCACGATCGCAGCGGCTAATGTCATGAAAATCCCCGTAATTAGCCCATTACCTGGTCGTCCCTCAAAGCATTTTCATTGGACCGCTGGTCTTGATGAGGTTGTCGAGACAGTTTCTCGAACGAAAGCGACAATATTATGGGGGGTTACAAGCTTTGTGCGGAGGGTGTTAATGCGTGCTGAAGAGTTGCAAGCTGATTTTTCTGCAGTACGGCTGGCCTTTGTGACCGGCGAAGCGGTGAGCAGTGAAATGCGCCGAGACTTAACAAACAGAATGCGCAGAATAGGTCGTAAGGATGCTTTTGTGAGTATTTCATATGCAGCTACGGAAATGCAGGTAGGGTCTGTTGAATGCTGCCCAGATTCTGGCTATCACAACCCAGCCCCAGACCATTTTTATTTTGAGATTGTTGATCCAGACACGCACAANCCCCTTCCTGAAGGGNAACGTGGCCTGTCCGTACTAACCCATCTAGACCGTCGTGGAACTGTCCTTNTACGCTATGCTTTGGGTGATTTTGCAGCGCTCAGCACAGAACAATGTCCGAATTGTGGAAGCTGGACGGACCGATTTATAGGGATGCCCTCGCGGGCGGATGATCTAGTTAAGGTCAAAGGAATGCTTATAAACCCAGAAGTGGTAACTGATTTGTTGTTGTCTGACGGACAGGTGGGAGAATTTCAGATCATAGTGGACAAAGANGTGCAAAATGACCCGCTTTCTGCAGANAGGCTCCGGCTGTTGTTAGATATAGATCCAAAGATTGATACTGAGCAGATAGCTGAAGCTGTTCGTGTGGCTATAGGAGTACGGCCAATTATTGAGCGTTCCGAGCGAACCACCATTTTTGATCCAGATAAATCCCTAAAAGCTAAGAGGTTTGTCGATCTTCGGGGTCAGGTGTTATAGGGTTTAAATATGGCACAGCATAATCTTTATCCTCATGTCTTTAGGCCGCTGAAAATTGGACAGACTGAGGTGCGCAACCGTATTTTTGTTCCCGCCCATACCACCAATTATGGTGAGAACAATTTACCTTCAGGCCGCCATCTGGCCTATCACAAAGCGCGAGCGGCAGGAGGGGCAGGGTTAATAATTTTTGAGGGTATTCGCGTTCATAAATCCTCGCTAGGCCGGCAGCAAGGTGTAAATGGNTATGAGNCCGCTTCAATACCCAAATTCACTGAAATAGCTAAGGCAGTGCAGGGTGAGGGAAGCCGCTTGTTTGGNCAAATTTTGCATCTAGGGCGACATATAGATGGNAATTTTGCAAGGATGGCCTCGTGGTCAGCTTCCTCTATACCGTGGACAGCGACTGCTCCTGCCCCGCACCCAATGACTGAAAAAGAAATTAAATTAGTTATAGGAGCACATGCAGATGTAGCTGCTAACTTACTAGAAGCAGGGCTNGATGGAATTGANTTACAGCTTGCNCATGGTCATTTACTGCAACAGTTTTTATCGCCCATAGCNAATGAGCGTGAAGATAAATATGGCGGTAATCTAGAAANCCGAATGCGTATTGTGCTGGAAACGGCCACGGCAGTGCGCCAAATGATCGGGACAGACCACACCATGGGCGTAAGGATAAGCGCAGATGAATTTCTACAAGGTGGACTGACACTTGATGATATGTGCGCAGTGATTTTCAAGCTTGCGTCAGCTGTACAGCTTGATTTTGTAAACGTTTCACATTCTGCTTATCATGGTAGCTACACTATTTCTACACAAATAGCCGACATGGCTTTTAGTAATCAGCAATTTAGATATCTAACAGAAGCGATAAGCACAAATCTTGATGGATTAGAAAGAAAGCCAGTGATTATGTCAGTTTGTCGTTACAATCACGTCGAACTGGCCGAAGATATGTTAGCGACTGGAAAGGCTGATATGATAGGCATGGCCCGCGCTCATGTTGCTGATCCAAATTTAGTTAACAAGGCTTACTCAGGCAACGTTGAAGACACTATTCCTTGTATTGGATGTAATCAGGGTTGTGCAGATATGCTAGCCCAATCACTTGCGATATCATGTTTGACCAATCCAAGGGCCGGCAAGGAAGTAGATTGGCCTGTTCCTTTCCTGCAATCAGCCAAAGTTAAAAAACCAGTGTTAGTGGTTGGCGGTGGTCCAGCAGGAATGGAAGCGTCTGGTGTTTTAGCGGAGCGGGGATTTTCAGTGACACTTGCGGACCGTCATTCGGTTTTAGGAGGCACTTTAAATTGGCTGGAAAAAATGCCGTTGCGACGAGAATTCTTGCAGCTTAAAAAGCGTCAGATGCGCCGCCTTGAGCAGCATAAGGTGAGCCTTGAACTGGAGTGTAAAGTCGGAGACGATATGCTAGAGAAGCATCAAGACAGCCACATTATCTGGGCTGCTGGCGCTCAGGCTCAGGCTCAGGCGCTATCTAGCGGAGGGGCAGCACTTACTCTTGAACAAGCCCTTGCAGATCCAGAAAAACTTGGAAAAAAAGTTTTGATGGTTGACCATCTTGGCACATGGGCCGTTGTTTCAGTGGCAGAATTTCTTGCCGATATAGGAAAAGAGGTAAGCCTGATAGTTCCAACTGGCATCGCTGGTTGGAAAATAAGCATCTACAGCTCTTTTGCCTTAAAACATCGATTAAAAGAAAAGAATGTTCAACTGATTCCCGGTCACCGATTACTTGATTTTGCAAATGGTCGTGCGGATATCGAAGACTTGTCTTTACATGACAGTAATCAGGCCCTCTTAGTAGATAGCGTTATCGCCCCAATTTCTGGCAAGCCAAATGGGCCACCGGAGAAGAATAGAACTATTTTAAATATTGGCGATAGTGTATCAGCTAGAACTGCTCTTGAGGCGGTGTTTGAGGGGCATGAAACAGCTTTGTTTTTGGAGAATTGACACAATCGAATAGATGGGTGAATCAGCTAATGGGATCGCTACTGTGCGCTATAGCCACCATCTACCAAAAGATCAGTGCCGGTGATGAAAGATGACGCATCAGAGGCAAGAAACAAAGCAGCTTTGGCTATCTCCTCAGATTTGCCCAAACGGCCTAACGGATATGCTTTTCTCAATGCTTCTTCAGCCTTTTCAGCTGATCCATACAATTCGGTTAATCGAGGAGTTAGAACTGCGCCTGGGGAAAGTGCCACCACTCTGATACCATCCTCAGCATGATCTAGGGCCAAAGTTCTGGTAAATTGTAACATTCCACCTTTAGTGGTGCAGTAAGGAA